>NZ_JBKFGF010000059.1:0-13291 GCF_051233485.1 Massilia sp. LXY-6 | reverse complement strand
TCATGACCTGCCTCCTCAATTTCGGCTCTGAGCCTGGGGGTTCTCCGGAACCTCAAGCTTAATCCGCGTTGTTTGAGGTTCGGCAGGTCAATACATGATGTCTAGTACGGCGAGAAGATACAACGCCGCCATGAGGGCTTGTTCGGCTCTAGTGGACGCGGGTGTCGGCGCCGAGGCCGCGCACCCAATCGAAGGCGGCCAGCTCGATCTCGCGGATCTGCTTGATCGACAGGCCCAGCTTGTCGAGGGCGCGCGACAGCCGGCGCCCGCACTGCTTGCCTTCCAGCTCCTCGGCCACGCTCAGCATCGCGCCATAGTCGCCCGCGCGGTCGAGCAGCGCGGCCTTGACCTCCTGCGAGACATCGACGCGATCGAGGATGCGGTCCATCGGCAGCGACAGCAGTGCATCCATCAGCGACATGATGCCGATCGTGAAGGCGGCCTCGGCGCCGGCGACATCGCCCGGCCGCAAAGTCAGGCTCATCAGCTCCAGCAGGCGCCCGCGCGTGGTGGCCATCTGCAGCAGCGGCGAATTCAACTCGACCCGGCCGTCCGGCGTACTGTACAGCAGGATCTGCAGCCAGCGCTGCAGCTGGCTGCGACCGAGCTGGACCAAGGCTTGCGACACCGATTCAATGTGGCGGTCCGGCCCGGCGGCGCGGCTGTTCACGAGGCGCAGCAGATTCAGGCTCAGCAGGGCATCGCGCTTGACGGCAAGCTCGATGGCGGCATTGTCGGCGTTCGAGCCGATCAGTTCCAGCAGGCGCAGCACCACCAGTTCGGACGGCGAAATCTTCTTGCCCGATAAGATGGCCGGACGCGCGAAATAATAACCCTGGAAATATTCGAAACCGAGTTCCATGCAGAGGTGGAATTCCTCCACCGTCTCGACTTTTTCAGCCAGCAATTTCTGAGGGGCATCGCGCAGGCTGGTGGCCAGGCAAGTCAACTCCTCGCGGCTGATGGCATTGACGTCGACCTTGATCACATCGACCAGATCAATCAGCTTGCTAACCTGCTCGGAATGGCCTATAACATCGTCGAGGGCAAACTTGAAGCCGAGTTCTTTCAACTCCCTGATCCGGGCCAATACCTGGTCGTTGGGATCCACAGTTTCCAGGATCTCGAGGATTACCCGGTCCGGCGGCAGGAAACGGACGAAGTCGCTCTTCAGCACCACTTCATCGACATTGACGAAGGCGAGCTGTTCACCCACCACCTGCTCCATGCCCAGCTGGGAAGCATGGGCGATGACGGTGGCGGTGGCAGCGGCGTAGTCGGTCAGTTGCGCGTCCTCGTGCTCCGGGGCGGCGCGAAACAGCAGCTCGAACGCCACCAGTTTCTGGTCGCGCCCGAGTATGGGCTGGCGCGCCAGAAAGAATTGTTCGGACGGCATGGACGTGACTGCCGTTGCATCCGCGTGCATCGTAAAAACTCCTGAGAATCAATTTTCGGCACGCAAATGCGAACCGGGGCCAGCGCATTGCCTGGCACCTCTTCGACTATACTACAGAGTCGAAGTCTTTATATTTCGACATCGTATCAAATCGTTACGGAGCGCCGGCGGGCGCGGCCGATCAGCCGCGGCCTGGCGTCTTGCGTTTATTGCTTCGCGCGGCCGATTTGTTCTGGTCAGCGTAGCGAAAAGCGGGAACGCGCTTCTTGGCCGGGGCGTCGGACGGCTGCGCCGGACGTTCTCCGGTGGCGTCCTTGCCGGGCGCGGCGCCCTCGCGCTTGCGCGGGCCTTCGCCGAAGGGCTGGCCCGGCAGGCGCAGGCTGCCGGCGCCCGACAGCGGGCTGGCGCGGCGGGCATTGCCGACCGGCTTGCGCGGCCCGGTGTCGAGACTGCGCCCTACGGCCGTCCCCGTCACCTGGTTGCCGCGCTCGATGCGGAAGGTGGCGCCGCTGTCCTGGCCGAGCACCTGCACCAGGTAGGGCAGGGTTTCGCGCAGCATCGGCTCCAGCGTGTAGGGCGGATTCAGGATGAACATGCCGCTGCTGTGCATGCCGGTGCCGTCCGGGCCCGGCGTGGCCACGGTCAGGGTCACATGCAGCCATTCCTTGGCCGGCAGGCGCTTCAGGCGGTCGGCGAACTGGCGCGACTCCATGCGTTGCAGTACCGGGTACCAGACCGCGTAGATGCCGGACGGGAAGCGGTCGAGGGCCTCTTCCAGCGCATCACGCACATGCTTGTAGTCGAGCTTGACTTCATAGGGCGGATCGATCAGGACCAGCGCGCGCCGCGACGGCGGCGGCAGCAATGCCTTCAGCCCTTGGAAGCCGTCGGCATGCTCGATCAGGATGCGGCGCCCGCGCGAGCGCTCGCCCTGCTCCGCCTTGTGCGCCTCGAGCTTGCGGAAGTTCTCCACCAGCAGCCTGGTGTCGGCCGGATGCAGTTCGAACAGGCGCAAGCGATCCTCGGGACGCGCGACCTGCTCGGCGACGTAGGGCGAGCCGGGGTAGTAGCGCAGGCGGCCGGAGGGATTCATGTCCTTCACCAGCTTCACGTATTCGGCCAGCGCTGCCGGTAAATCGTCGCGCTCCCACAGGCGCGCGATGCCGTCCAGGTATTCCCCGCTTTTCTGCGCCTGCGCACTGTCGAGCGCGTACACGCCGGCACCGGAATGGGTGTCGATATAGGTATAGGCCGTGTCTTTCTGATTCATGTACAGGTGCAGCTGCACCTGTACGAAGTGCTTCAGGACATCGGCGTGGTTACCGGCGTGATAGGCGTGGCGGTAGCTGAACATGGTGGATCCAAGGATGAGGCAAGAAAGCCGCCATTATCCTCCAGATGCCCTCTGTTCCCAAAAATTAAAAAGCCGCAGCGGCTTTTGACCGCTGCGGCTGCCATCGCGAATGACGGGCCGACGAACTCGGCGCCCGGTCAGGCCACTTTCTTTTCGTCGAAGAACTGTTCATCCTCGGTCGAGCCATGCAGCGCCGTGGTCGAGCTCTGGTTCTGCTGGATGGTCTGGGTCACGGCGTCGAAGTAGCCGGTACCGACTTCGCGCTGGTGCTTGACCGCGGTGAAGCCCTTGTCGGCGGCCGCGAATTCGGATTCCTGCAGCTCGACGAAGGCCGACATGCCGCGGCGCGCGTAGCCGTGCGCCAGGTTGAACATGCTGTAGTTCAGGGCGTGGAAGCCGGCCAGGGTGATGAACTGGAACTTATAGCCCATCGCCCCCAGTTCCTTCTGGAACTTGGCGATGGTGGCGTCGTCCAGGTTCTTCTTCCAGTTGAACGAAGGCGAGCAGTTATAGGCCAGCATCTTGCCCGGGAATTTCTCGTGGATGGCGTCGGCGAAGCGCTTGGCGAAAGCCAGGTCCGGCTTGCCCGTCTCGCACCACACCAGGTCGGCGTAGGGCGCGTAGGCCAGGCCGCGCGAAATCGCCTGCTCGACGCCCGGCTTGACACGGTAGAAGCCTTCGACGGTGCGCTCGCCGGTACAGAACGGCTGGTCGATCGGGTCGACGTCCGAGGTCAGCAGGTCGGCGGCCTCGGCATCGGTGCGGGCGATCACCAGCGTCGGGGTGCCCATCACGTCCGCCGCCAGGCGCGCCGCGGTCAGCTTCTCGACCTGCTCCCGGCTCGGCACCAGCACCTTGCCACCCATGTGGCCGCATTTCTTGACGGAAGCGAGCTGGTCTTCGAAGTGAACGCCGGCTGCGCCCGCCTCGATCATCGATTTCATCAGTTCGAACGCGTTCAGCACGCCGCCGAAGCCGGCCTCGGCGTCAGCCACGATGGGTGCGAAGAAATCGATGTCGTCCTTGCCTTCCGACCACTGGATCTGGTCGGCCCGCTGGAAGGTATTGTTGATGCGCTTGACGACCATCGGCACCGAATTGGCCGGGTACAGCGACTGGTCCGGATACATTTCGCCGGCCAGGTTGGCGTCGCCCGCCACCTGCCAGCCCGACAGGTAGATGGCCTTCAGGCCGGCCTTTACCTGCTGCATGGCCTGGTTGCCGGTCAGCGCGCCGAGCGCGTTGACGTAAGGCTCGTTATTGACCAGGTCCCACAGCTTTTCGGCACCGCGGCGCGCGATGGTGTGCTCGATCTGCACCGAGCCGCGCAGGCGGACCACGTCGTCAGCCGTGTAATTCCGGACCATGCCCTTCCAGCGCGGGTTGCTTTCCCAGTCCTGCTGAAGGGCGGCGATTTGCTGTTCACGAGTTGCCATGCTAGTTCTCCTGATGAATGATGAAAGCCGGTTGGTAGGAAGCTCCGTTACCGATATCTTAGGCCCGCTTGTGCACAGCACCAATACTCTTATATAAGACATAGGAATATTTTTCTTCCCTTAGTATTCAAGCACTTATGAGATATATCCCATGATGCGAAATTAGCTTTCTCAGGATGGAAACTGGTGAGCCTGCCCTTCTTGTGCAGTTTTCACATCCGCGAACAGCATTTCGGATGATGAAAAATTGTCCACGAAGACACTCTCGCAAAAATGTTGATAAATTGCATAGATTATTGCTATAAAGAATAATAAATTGACTTAGATCAGTAAAATCATCAATATCCAGTCTGTCTGTCATGACCATTAACTTTCGCGCTGGAAGACATGAATAAAAATCGATCAACGTGGTGTTCGCGAGCCTGCTCGGCGCTGCGATAGTGCCGGCCCATGCCGGCCTGCTGACTTACCAGGGAGTCAGCTTCGCCTCTTCCTGGTCGAACAAGGTCCTGACCCTCGAGATCGATGCCGCCAGCCATACTGGCGACTGGGCCACCGCAAAAGGACTGGACGCGCTGGAACTGGACGGTATCGGCAAATACACGGGCGTGAGCGTCTCGTCGGCACCGGGCGGCACCGCGTCCTGGACGACCTCCAGCTCCGAACTGAACGCCCAGGGCTGCTCGGGCGGCACCAACGGCCAGGCCGGCAGCCGCCTGTGCTTCTTCGGCCAGCAGATCGGCCTGGCGGACAATATGGTGTTCAGCTTCGCCTTCAGCGGCGACGCGATCCAGGCGGCCGACCCGCACGTCAAGGTCGACTTCGTGGACGCCAATAACAGCAAGGCCGGCAGCCTGCTGTCGCTGACCCTGCTCGCCTCGCCGGCCACCGGCTCGAACCAGGGCCTCGGCAATACCGTCAACGTCCCGCCGGTGGCCGACCAGGCACATACCGAACCGGCTGGCATGCCCGCCGACGCCGGCACTGCTACCGACACCGGCAACCAGCCGCATGCCAACGTGCCCGAACCGCGCAGCATCGCCCTGCTGCTGGCCGGACTCGGCCTGATGGGCCTGGTCGCTCGCCGCAAGCGCCGCGCCTGATTTGTTGTCCTCTCCCGCCAACGGCCGCCTCGCGCGGCCGTTTTGTTTTCCCGTCAAGCTCCTTGTTACAAAGGCTGAGTTAGCTGCTTAACGGAGATCGGCGCCGCCTGCCACTACGCTGAGTTTGCGGACTCATCCGTACCGCCGGTCCGTTCGCAAGACGCGAAGGGCCGGCACCCGCGACACAAGCAAAGGAGAACGAAAGTGAATACGATCATCCGAAAGACGCTGCTTTCCTCGCTGCTGGCCGCAGGCGCCATCGCCTCGGCCCACGCCGGCACCCTGGAGTATCAGGGCGTCACTTTCACATCGTCCTGGACGGACAATGTACTGACCCTCGAAATCGACGCCGCCCACCCGACCGGGGACTGGGCGAACGCCACCACCATCGGCGCCCTGCAACTGAAGGGCCTCGGCTCCTTCGACAGTGTCAGCCTGAGCTCGGCGCCGGGCGGCGCGGCCAACTGGACCCTGTCGAGCAACGAGCTGAACGCGAACGGCTGCGGCGGCGGCGGCCACGTCGGCGCCAGCCTGTGCTTCTCGGGCGACCACGTCAAGCTGTCCGACGATATGGTGTTCAAGTTCACCTTCAACGGCGGCGCCACCGACTTTGCGTCGCCGCACGTGAAGGTCAACTTCTTCGATGGCGACGGCGGCCGCAAGGTCGGCAGCCTGCTGTCGGAAAACATCCCGATGGCGCCGGTGCCGGAACCCCAGACCTACGCGATGATGCTGGGCGGCCTGGCGGTGCTGGGAGCGATGACGAGGCGGCGCAAGGCCAAGCGCTAAGCGCGAACGCGGTCGGCAGGCACGCTGAACCTGGCTTCCCGCCTGCGCGGGAACGAAGTCCTGGCGCAGCGGGCCATCAATAAAAAACGCTCTGCCCGGTTTCCCGGACAGGGCGTTCCCACATCTGGCCAAGGCCAAGGGCTTATTTTGCCAATTCCACCGCCGGCTCCTGGCCGAAGCTCAGCTCGCTGCCATTCACTCCCACGTGGATCGTGTCCTTCGGCCCGAAGCGGCCGGACAGGATCGCCTTCGACAGCGGATTTTCGATCTGCTGCTGGATCGCGCGCTTGAGCGGACGGGCGCCGTACACCGGATCGAAGCCGGCTTCGGCGATCTTCTGCAGGGCCGCTTCGCTGATGTCGAGCGACATCTCCATCTTCTCGAGGCGCTGCTCCAGGTTGCGCAGCTGGATCTTGGCGATCGCGCCGATGTTCTTCTCGTCGAGCGCATGGAAGACCACGATCTCGTCGATCCGGTTGATGAACTCGGGGCGGAAGTGTCCGCGCACCTCGGCCATCACGGCCAGCTTGACCACCGCCGGCTCGTCGGTGTCCATCGACTGGATCTTGTGCGAACCCAGGTTCGAGGTCATGACGATCACCGTATTCTTGAAATCCACCGTGCGGCCCTGGCCATCGGTCATGCGGCCATCGTCGAGCACCTGCAGCAGGACGTTGAACACGTCCGGGTGCGCCTTCTCGATCTCGTCGAGCAGGATCACGCTATAGGGCTTGCGGCGCACGGCTTCGGTCAGGTAGCCGCCCTCTTCGTAGCCGACGTAGCCCGGGGGCGCACCGATCAGGCGGGCTACCGAGTGCTTCTCCATGAACTCGCTCATGTCGATGCGGATCAGCGCGTCCTCGGTATCGAACAGGAAGCCCGCCAGCGCCTTGCACAGCTCGGTCTTGCCGACGCCGGTCGGGCCCAGGAACATGAAGGAGCCGTACGGACGGTTCGGATCGGCCAGGCCGGCGCGCGAACGGCGGATCGCATCGGACACCGCTTCGATCGCCTCGTCCTGTCCCACCACGCGCTCGTGCAGCTTCTCTTCGATGTGCAGCAGCTTGTCGCGTTCGCCCTGCATCATGCGCGCCACCGGAATGCCGGTCGCACGCGAGACGACTTCCGCGATCTCCTCGGCGCCCACCTGGGTACGCAGCAGGCGCGGCTTGTCGCCGTCCGTCTCGGCCTGTTCGCCGGCGGCCTCGGCTTCCTTCAGCTGCTTTTCCAGCTCGGGCAGGCGGCCGTACTGCAGCTCGGAGACCTGCTGCCAATTGCTCTGGCGCTTGGCTTCCTCCATCTGCAGGCGGATGCGCTCGATCTCTTCCTTGATGTGGGTCGTGCCCTGCACCGCGGCCTTCTCGGCCTTGAGGATCTCCTCGTAATCGTTGTACTCGCGCTCGAGGCGCGCGATTTCCTCGTTGATCAGCTCCAGGCGGCGCTGCGACGCTTCGTCGGTTTCCTTCTTGACGGCTTCGCGCTCGATCTTCAACTGGATCAGGCGGCGGTCCAGCTTGTCCATCACTTCCGGCTTGGAGTCGATCTCGATCTTGATCTTCGAGGCCGCCTCGTCGATCAGGTCGATCGCCTTGTCGGGCAGGAAACGGTCGGTGATATAGCGGTGCGACAGCTCGGCCGCGGCGATGATCGCGGGGTCGGTGATTTCGACCTTATGGTGCAGCTCGTACTTTTCCTGCAGGCCGCGCAGGATGGCGATGGTCGCCTCCACGCTCGGCTCGTCGACCATGATCTTCTGGAAGCGGCGCTCCAGCGCGGCATCCTTCTCGACGTACTTGCGGTACTCGTCCAGGGTGGTCGCGCCGATGCAGTGCAGCTCGCCGCGCGCCAGCGCCGGCTTCAGCATGTTGCCGGCGTCCATTGCGCCTTCGGCCTTGCCGGCACCGACCATGGTGTGGATCTCGTCGATGAAGACGATGGTCATGCCCTCGTCATGGGCCAGCTCCTTCAGCACGGACTTCAGGCGTTCCTCGAATTCGCCGCGGTACTTGGCGCCGGCCAGCAGGGCCGCCATGTCGAGCGACAGCACGCGCTTGCCCTTCAGCGAATCGGGCACCTCGCCGTTCACGATGCGCTGGGCCAGGCCCTCGACGATCGCGGTCTTGCCGACGCCCGGTTCGCCGATCAGCACCGGATTGTTCTTGGTACGGCGCTGCAGCACCTGGATCGCGCGGCGGATCTCGTCGTCGCGGCCGATCACGGGGTCGAGCTTGCCCAGACGGGCCCGCTCGGTCAGGTCGAGCGTGTATTTTTTCAGCGCTTCGCGGTTGCCTTCGGCATCCTGCGAATTCACGTTCTCGCCGCCGCGCACGGCGGAGATGGCCGACTCCAGCGCCTTCTTCGCCAGGCCGTGCTCGCGCGCCAGGCGGCCGGCGTCGGACTTGTCTTCGGTCAGCGCCAGCAGGACCATTTCGCTGGACAGGAACTGGTCGCCGCGCTTCTGCGACTCGCGGTCGGCCAGGTTCAGCAGTTGCACCAGCTCGCGCCCGACCTGGACGTCACCGCCCGTGCCGGACACTTTCGGCAGGCGCTCCAGCGCGCTGCGCAAGGCGGTGGACAGCGCGCCGACGTTGACGCCGGCGCGTTGCAGCAGCGAGCGCGCGCCGCCGTCGTCCTGGTTCAACAGGGCGCTCAGCAGGTGCGCCGGTTCAATGTACTGGTTATCGTTGCCGACCGCCAGGCTCTGGGCATCCGCCAGCGCTTCCTGGAGCTTGGTCGTCAGTTTGTCTTGCCGCATGTTCTTTTCTCCCTAGTGCTTCGGTTGGTTCTCAAGTTGGAACCCAGTTAGGGATGCGGCAACGATATTTCAAGACGCGAAAGCCGAAGCGGCAAGATTTCTGCCCTCACGGCGCGCCATGAGGGCACGGCTCCCGTTCAAGGCGACGGGAACGGCTTGGCCGGCTCATCACCGGGGTCCGCGGCCAGCGCGGCAGCGGCCAGATCGCGCACGTTCTTCTGCACAGTGACGATGGCAAACAGGACAAGCACGAAAGACATGGCATAGAAGCCTTTTTCGCTCAAGGTCAGCGTGGCATTCCACAAGCCGGCCGTCAGCAGCAAGACGGCTGCCATCAGCGAGCCCCAGCACAGGCCGGCGTACATACCGGTCACCGGCAAGCCTTCGGCACGGTCACGCACCGATTTCTGCAGGGAAACAGCGGCAAAGCAGCCGTACAGCAATATCGTGAAGTAATACCCTTTCTCGTTCAGCTGCATCTGCGCATTCCACAGCCCAATCAGATAGGCAAGCATGCCGACGATCATGGAGCCCCAGGAAGCGCCGACAAAGGCATTGCTGGGGCGTACGGTCAATTGTTTCTGCATGGCATTCTCCTGTCAAAGAAAAAAGGACTTTGCCACACTGCAATATCAACGCTTTGACCGAAAGCGAACTGTTCCGCAGTATCAGGAAATGGCGCGCCAGGTCGCAAACCCCGCGGCACAGCAGACGATCGATCCCAGCAGGTGCGCGCCCGAGTGCGCCACCGCCCAGCCATAGTCGCCGCGCTGCAGTAGCACCATCGCCTCCCCGGAAAAGCTGGAGAAGGTGGTCAGGCCGCCGAGGAAGCCAGTGATCGCGAACAGCCGCCATTCCGGCGGCAGGCCTGGATAACTGCCGAAGAAGCCCAGTCCAAGGCCAATCAGGTAACCGCCGACCAGATTGGCGACCAGGGTGCCAATCTGTATGTGGGAGTGTAATTGCCCCAGTGCAATAGTAAGCCCCCACCGGAGCCAGGCGCCCAGCATGGCGCCGATCCCTACCGCCGCCCAGCTCATCGGGCCCACTTCGCTCTGGCGGTGTCGTCGCTGACGCGGGCATCGACCCAGCGCGCGCCCTCCGGCGTCTGTTCCTTCTTCCAGAACGGCGCCTCGGTCTTCAGGTAATCCATGATGAATTCGCAGGCCGCGAAGGCTTCGCCGCGGTGGGCGGCGCTGACCGCCACCAGCACGATCTGCTCCATCGGCCGCATCGGGCCGACCCGGTGCACGACCAGCGCGCCGTACAGGGGCCAGCGCGCCCGCGCCTGCTCGACGATGTCGTGCAGCGCGCGTTCGGTCATGCCGGGATAGTGCTCCAGCTCCAGCTCGGCCACGTTGGCGCCCTCGTTCATGTCGCGCACGGTGCCGACGAAACTGACGACGGCGCCGATGCGCGGATCGCCGGCGCGCAGGCGGGCGATTTCCCCGCCGAGCTCAAAATCTTCCTGCTGTACCCTGACCTCGAAAAACTCCCGCCTCATTTGCCCTCCCGGGCCAGGCGCATGAACAGCTGCTCGATGCGCGACGCGCTGCGGTCGTCGATCAGGGCCGGCAGCGCCACCAGTTCGCGCAGCGGGGCGTTGCCGGCCTGCCCATCCTTCTGCCCGCCCTTGTGGCCGGACTTCAGCGAGGATTGCAGGACCTCGACCTGCAACTTGAGGCGCTCGCGCGCGAACTCGGGGCCGCTGTCGATGCCGGCCCCGATCTCGGCGCGCAGCAGTTCGTGCAGCAGCGTGCCGCGGTTGCGCTCCAGCAGCTGGGCGTAGGCCTCGCGGCCTTCCCGCAGCGCGCGCAGCGCAGCCTCGAAGCGGCCGCGCAGGGTCCGCTCCATGTCGGCGTCCAGCGGCGGCAAGGCGCTCCAGCGCGCTTCCCAGTCGCCGTCGGGCGTGCCCTGGCCGGCGACGGCGTGCTCCAGCTCCTGCACCAGGCGCAGCTTGTCGCGCACTTGGGCCGCCTGGGCCAGGCCGGCCGCGCGTTTCGCCAGGTCGGCGTGGTGCTGCACCTGCGCCACCGCGGCGTGGTAGCGCTTTTCGACCCGTCCCTCGTGGGCACGCGGCACCGGTCCGATCGCCTGCCACTCGGCCGCGGCTTCGCGCAGCAGCTTGCCGGCGCTGGCCGGGGTGACGTCGGGCGCCGCCGCTTCCAGGCGCGCGCTGATCGCTTCCTTGGCGGCCTCGTGTGCGCGGCGCTCGATATCGGCCTCGTGCATGCTGTCCTTGCGGCGCTGGAACACGTCGTCGCAGACCGCGCGGAAACGCTGCCACAGCGCCTGCTCGCTCTTGCGCTCGAGCGGCAGCGCGCGCGCATGCTCCTGCCAGCGCTGCTGCAGGGCGCGCATGGTCTCGAGCGCGTGGCGGTCGTGCGGATCGATCGCCGCGGCCTCCTCGATGAGCTCCTCGCGGCTCGTCATTTCGGCCTTGCGCTGCTCTTCCAACGGCCCCTGCAGAATGTTCAGGGCATCGGTGAACTGGGCATCCAGGCGCTTCTTCTCCTTGCGGTCGATGGCGCCTAGGTGGCTCCATGCCAGGCGCAGGCGCTGCACCGTGCCGGCCACGTGCTTCCATTCGACCTCGCCGGCGCGCAGGCGCGCGATCTCGGCATTGGCCTCGTCGACCAGGGCCTGGCCGCGCGCCGCGTTGGCGTGGCGCTCGTCGGCCAGGTGGCGGAAGTGGGCCGCCGCCGGCGCATAGGCCGCGGTGCAGGCGGCGTCGAAGCGTTCCCACAGGCTTTTCGGCGCCGCGCCGGAGAGGCTGTCGAGCGCCTTCCAGCGCTCGCGCATGCTGCCGACCTTCTTTGCCAGCTCGCTCATCGCCAGGCTCTGCGTCGGCAGCGCTTCCACGGTCTTGATCAGTTCCTCGCGCGAGACGTTGCCGCCCCAGCGCGCCCAGTCGGACAAGCGCTTGAGCTCGGCGCGCACGTGGGCCAGGCGGTCGGACTGCGCCGGCGTCAGGCGCATGCCCTTGTCGCGCGCCTCCTTCAGTGCCTTGTCGAGTTCGGCGGCGGTGCCCAGCGATCCCTGCTGCAAGGCCGCTTCCATCGCGTCCATGGTATCGATGAAATGCTGGTCGGCGCCACGGCTTCTGCCCTCGCTTCGGCCCTGCTCCTTCGGCTCTTTCACTTCTTTCGGCTTGGAAACTTCCTTGTGCTCGCGCGGCTTGCGCGCTTCGGGCTGCGGGACGCTCGCCAGCAGGGCCTCGAAGCGCTGCTGCAGCCCAGCCAGGGCCTCGCCCTGCGGCGCCTGCGGCAGGCGGTGCCATTCCTTGCGCAAGGCGTCGGCATTCAGCTCGGCGGCCGGCTTGTCCTGCTGGGCGCCGAGGAAGGCTTCGCGCGCCGTCAGCGCGGCCTGGCCGGCTTCGATCTCGTGCAGGCTGGCGCGCAGCTTCTGTGTTTCGAGGCCGACCTCGGCCACCAGTCCGCGCGGCAGCGAGCTGTGTTCGGGCGCCTGCAGGGCCTCGGCCTGTTCCTGGGTCAGGGCTTCCAGGCGTGCCGCCAGCTCGGCCGGCGGCAAGGGCTCCGACGGCAGCCGGCGCAGGCTGGCCAGGCGGTCGATCATGGCGCGCTGCAATTGCACTTGCGCCTCCAGGCGCTGGCCCAGCGCGGCGCGCACGCCCGCAAACTCGTCCTGCAATTCGGGAGCGGCGATCACCATCCATTTACGGTCGAGGTCGGCAACATGGTTGGGCGTCAGCAGCTCGTCCTTGAGCAGCGCGCGTGCCTGTTCGAGCGTGACTTCGCCGCGCCGGCGTTCCGCTTCGCGGTGGCGATGGGCGTCCAGGCGCGACTGCATCAGCTTGGCGACGCGGCGATCGGTATTGCGCATCGCGGTATGGACGCGTTCGAGCAGCTCGGGGCTATGGACGAACTCGGCCGCAGCCAGGCGCAGCTCGGAAAATTCGCATTGGAGGATGAATTCCACCGCGGCCGCCTCGTCGCCCTGGATCCGGCTCAGCTTTTCGGCCTGCAGCGCGCGTTGCGGAGCCGCGGCCGAGCCGGTCCCCGAGGAGGCGGCCCGGTCCGCTTGCGCCTCCTGTCCAGCCGGCTTGTCGCCGGGCTTGTTCTCGCCCGGCCGCTTGAATAGGAACTCGAACATGATGAAATCGCACTTCCAAAATCGCCATCATAGCAAAGAACCTTGATGGCCTCGCGCCACCGGACTGGCGCGTGCGGGCGAGCGTCGCGTACGCTTCAGTGCAACATGGACAGCGCAGCGTGGCGGCGCCCGAACTCGGGGCCGGCCGAATCGTGGACGTGGCCGAGCGGATCGGCCGGAGAATGGCGTGGCCCGATCGCTTCCGGACGTGCGCGCCCCTGCTGCAGGCTCCCGCGCCGCTCGCGGGCGACCGCATCGTGGGCCAGCATCTGGTTGGCGATTGCGAACCAGGCCTCGCCGCGCACCAGACTGCGCGCCAACGGGAACAATTCGTGTTCCTCGCGC
>NZ_JBKFGF010000058.1:0-50429 GCF_051233485.1 Massilia sp. LXY-6 | reverse complement strand
TCGCGGGCGACCGCATCGTGGGCCAGCATCTGGTTGGCGATTGCGAACCAGGCCTCGCCGCGCACCAGACTGCGCGCCAACGGGAACAATTCGTGTTCCTCGCGCTCGAGGCGGCAGCGCAGGGCCGCGATGCAGCCCTCGACCGCCTCGTGGAAACTGTTGCGGTCGATGCCGCGGCCGCCTGCGTCGACGCAGGCCTCGGCGGCCGCCAGGAACTCGGCGGCGCTGCGGCTGAGTTGTTCGAGGGCACGCAGCAGGCCGTCGGCGGCTTCGGTACTACGGCGCAGGGCCGGCACCAGGAACTTGTCCAGCTTGCGCCAGTGGCAATCGCCGACCACCTGGCGCAATTCGGCACACAGCTGGGCCGCCTGGCCGGGCGCGAGGGTGCCGCCATCGTCCGGCAGGGCATGCAGCGTGCACGCCAGCGACTGCAGCGCCGAACGGACGGTGGTCTGCTCCACGGACAAGGCAACGAGGGTGTAAGTTGACGTCAGCATTCTGTCTCCGCTCAGTTATTTGCCAACACAAAGCTCCACCTGACCGGAAGGTCGGGACGGAAACCTGGATGGGAGGCGTTTATTTTGAACAGGCCTGCAGGAAGGGCTGAACCCTGAGGTATCGTTTTCGTCGGCCTGAAAGAACACCTAGTGTACGGAGGGGCCGGGATGCAGGCTTGATCTATCGCAAACTGCCCGGCCGGCGCGTTCAGGCCGCGAGGCCTTCGGGATCGGACAACAGCGCACGTAGCGGCGCCGCCACGGCTGCGGGCTGCGCACCTGCCAGCTCGACCCGCGGACAGCCGTGCCAGCGCGCGCAGCGCCCCACCGCCGTCGCCAGGTCGCGCAGCAGGCGCTCGCTCGGCCGCACACCCGTTTCCAGCGCCACGGATTTCAGCTCGAACACCCCGGCCGCGCGGTGTGCCTTGGCATCGATCCGCCCGACCAGCTGGCCGCGGCGCAGGACAGGCAGCGTGAAATAGCCGTACTGGCGCTTCTCGGCCGGGGTGTAGCACTCCAGGCGGTAGTCGAAGCCGAACAGTTCCAGCGCGCGGCGGCGGTCCCAGACGATCGGATCGAAGGGCGACAGCAAGCTCGTCACGGTCGGGTTCAGCTTCCCTGCCGCCGCCGAGGCCAGGATCCCGGCATGGTCCGGGTGCACGAACACCGGCTCCTTCCAGCCCTCGACGCGGGCGCGCAGCAGCAGGCCCTCGTCGACCAGGGCCTGCGGCGCCAGGTGCGGCGGCTTGGTGCGGTGGTAGTCCGGGATCCAGGCCGCCTTCGCCAGCCCCAGCGCCTTCACCGCGCGCAGCACGAATTCGCGCCTGACTTCCATCAAGGAGGGCGCGCGGCTGTCGTCCCAGCCGGGCAGCACGCGCTCGGCCAGGTCGTAGACACGATGGAAATTCTGGCGCCGCGCCACCATCAGCTTGCCGGCCGTGAACAGCGCCTCCAGCGAGCGCTTCTCGGGCTTCCATTCCCACCAGCCGCCGCCCTTGCCCTCCTTGCGTTCGAAATCGGCCGCGCGCGCCGGGCCCTTGACGCGGATGTGTTCGAGCACCCGCGCGACCTGCTCGGCGTTTCCGCGCATCCACGACGCACCGGACTTCCAGCCCAACGGCGCGGTGTCGAGCATGCGGTGGCGGTACAGGCCGTAATCGTCGATCGGGATGACGCAGGCCTCGTGCGCCCAGTATTCGAACAGCCTGCCCTCGGCCAGCAAGGCGTCGAGCCAGGCCGGCTCGTAGTCGCCCAGGCGGCTCCACAGCACTAGGTAGGGACTGCGCGCGACCACGCTGATGGTGTCGATCTGCAGCACGCCCATGCGGCGGATCGCCGCCAGCACATCGTCTTTCGTGGCGCGGGTGCGGCGCGCAAGCAGCATGCCCTGGGCCGCCAGGTGCAGGGCGCGCGCGGCGCCGATGGAGAGGGTAAATTCAGGGGTGAGTTCGCTCATTGGCGCATTCTAGTAGAGGTTTTATCAGTCTTGCATGTCAGCCCGAGAACTTTTGTCATAGCCTTTATGTCTGCGTTATAGTAGGGACCTATCCCAGCAGCGACGCGTTCTTGCTGGGATAGGTCCCAAGGCCCCGGCTCACCCACCTTCCCGTAAGAAACTCCACCATGCGGCTGCTGCACACCTCCGACTGGCACCTCGGCCAGACCCTGCACAACTTCGACCGGACCCATGAACACCAGTGCTTCCTCGACTGGCTGCTCGAGACCATCGTGGCCGAGCAGGTCGACGCCTTGCTGATCGCGGGCGACATCTTCGACAACTCGAACCCGTCGGCCGCCTCGCAGCGCCAGCTGTACCGCTTCCTGCAGCAGGCGCGCGCCCGCGCGCCGCAGCTCGACATCGTGATCGTCGCCGGCAACCACGATTCGCCGGGCCGCTTGGAAGCGCCCGGCCCGCTGCTCGAAGCCCACGGCACGAAGGTGGTCGGCCACGTGGTGCGCGGCGCCGACGGCGGGATCGACCTCGAACGCCTGGTGGTGCCGCTGACGGACCGCCACGGCGCCGTGAAAGCCTGGTGCGTGGCGATTCCCTTCCTGCGGCCGGGCGACGTGCCGCGGGTGGACCTGGCGGCGGAAGACGGCGGCCCGGCGGCCGGCGCACCGGTCGACGCCTACCTGTCCGGCATCGCCCTGCTCTACCGGCAGGCCTACGCACTGGCGCGCACGCGCTGCGCGAACGGCGCCGGGAACCAGGCCATCGTGGCGATGGGCCACTGCCACATGGTGGGCGGCGATTCGTCGCCGGACTCCGAGCGCCGCATCCTGATCGGCGGCACCGAAGCCCTGCCCTCGTCGATGTTCGATCCGGGCATCGCCTACGCTGCGCTGGGCCACCTGCACCTGGCGCAGAAGGTCGGCAAGCAGGAACACCTGCGCTACTGCGGCAGCCCGCTGCCGCTCTCCTTCGCCGAGATCGGCTACCAGCACCAGGTGCTGCGCATCGACCTCGACGGCGATAAAGCAAAGGAGATCGTGCCGCTGCACGTGCCGCGCGCGGTCGAGCTGCTGCGCGTACCGGCCCAGCCGGCGCCTTTGACCCAGGTGATCGCCGAACTGGTCGGGCTCGACCTGCCCGACGCTCCGCTGCACGAGCAGCCCTACCTGGAAGTCCGGGTGCTGCTCGACGGCCCCGAACCCAGCCTGCGCGCCCAGGTCGAGGCCGCGCTGGAGGGCAAGCCGGTACGCCTCGCGAAGATCGAGCCGAGCCGGAGAGTCGTCACCGCGGCCGGCGTCGACGCCGCGCTCAGCCTGGACCAGCTGGCCCAGCTGCAGCCGGACGACATCTTCCGCCGCCTGTGGCAGCAGCGTTTCGGCGACGATGCGCCTGCCGACCAGCTGGCCGCTTTTGCCGAGCTGATGCTGCCGGGCGACGGCGCGCGCGACCGGGAGGCCGCATGAAGATCCTGCGCATCGGCGGCAAGAACCTGGCCTCGCTGGCCGGCGAATTCGAGGTCGACTTCGAGAGCGAACCCTTGCTTTCTTCCGGCCTGTTCGCGATCAGCGGCCCGACCGGCGCCGGCAAAAGCACCCTGCTCGACGCCTTGTGCCTGGCCCTCTACGATGCCACGCCACGCCTGATCAAGGGTCCGCGCGCCGGTAACTTCCTGCCCGACGTCGGCGACGACGTGCTGTCGGTGCAGGACCGCCGGACACTCCTCAGGCGCGGCACCGCCGAGGCCTTTGCCGAAGTCGATTTCGTCGGCAACGACGCGGGCCGCTACCGCGCGCGCTGGAGCGTGCGCCGCTCGCGCAACCGCGCGGCCGGGGCGCTGCAGCCCGTCACCATGAGCCTGCAGCGCCTGCCCGAGCTGCAGCCGATCGGCGCCACCAAGACCGAAGTGCTGGGCGAGATCGAGCGCCGCATCGGCCTCTCCTTCGAACAGTTCACGCGCTCGGTGCTGCTGGCCCAGAACGAGTTCTCGGCCTTCCTGCGCACCGACGAGAACGAACGCGGCGAACTGCTCGAAACCCTCACCGGCAGCGCCGTCTACAGCGAGATCTCGCGCCGCGCCTTCGAGCGCTGGCGCCAGGAACAGGAAGCGATGCGGCGCCTGACGTCGCGCCTGCAGGACCAGGCCCCGCTGGCCCCGGACGAGCGCGAGGCCCTCGAAGAACAGCAGCTCGACGCCAACCGGCGCCTGGCGGCCGTCGATGCGCGCCGCAGCGCGCTCGAGGAACGGCTGCGCTGGCACCAGGAGCTGGCACGCCTGAAGGCGGCGGAGAGCGCGGCGGAGGGACTGCTGGCGGCCGCGAATGCCGAGCTGGAGCCGGCTGTCGAACGCCGCCGGCGCCTGGCTACGCTCGATGCCGTGCAGCCGGCGCGTCCGCTGATGGCGGACCTGGCGCGCCTGGCCGACGAGCAGCGGCAAGCCCAGTCCCAGCTGGCGGCCGGCGAGCAGGAGCTGGCGCGCGCAATCGCGGCCCAGCAGGAAGCGCTGCGCGGCCAGATCGAGGCCGAACGGACCCTCCATTCAGCCGAGGAAGCGCAGCGCGCCGCCGGCCCGCAACTGGACCGCGCGAAGCTGCTGGACGCGACCCTGGAAACCCTGCTGCCGGCGCACGACAAGGCGCATGCCGCGCGCACTGCTGCGGACGACGAGGCCGTGAAAGCCGAGGCCGCGCTGCGGACCAAGGCCGCCGAACTGGCCGCCGCCCGCCAGTCGCTGCAGGACACCAGCGCCTGGCTGGAAGCGCAGCACGCGCTGGAAGGCCTGGCCGGCCAGTGGACGCGCTGGGAACAGCGCCTGGCGCAGGCCGAGGACGCCGCGCGCCTGGACGCGCAATCCGCGAGCGCGCTGCTGGACGCCCGCGCCGGCGCCGGGCAGGCGGCCCAAGCCGCCCAGCGCACCGCCTTGGCCCTGGAATCGGCAACGGCGCTGCTGGCCACCCGCGACGAAGCGCGCCGCGCAGCCGGCGGGGCCCTGGCCGCCATCGATGCCGAGCTTCTGCGCGACGAACGCCGCCGGCTGGACGCGCGCCGCGAAGGCCTGGCCTCGCTGGAACAAACCTGGAACGCGCTGGCCAGTGCCCGCCAGCGCCTGGCCGACCTCGATGCGGGAACGCAGCAGGCAAGCCAGGCCCGCGCCGCCGCCAACGAGGCGCTGGAAACGGCGCGCACCGCCGGCATCGCCCTCGACGCCCAGGCGGCCCAGGCCGAACGCCTGCTCAAGGGCGCCCAGCTGGCCTGCGCCGACGGCGTCGAAAGCCTGCGCGCGACGCTGGCCGACGGCGACCCCTGCCCGGTCTGCGGCGCCGAGGACCACCCCTACCGGCACCAGGACGAGCGCCTGCACGCGGTGCTGTCCAGCCTGTCCGAAGAAGTTAGCGCGCGCCGCCGCGAACAGCGCGAGAACGTGAACCTGCAGGCCGAACAGCGCGCAGCCATCGAGGCCGCCGCCGACAAGCTGGCCCAGCTCGGGCGCGAACGCGAAGGCCTCGCCGCCAGCGCCGCGCAGCTGGAAAACGAATGGCAAGACAGCCCGCTGGCCGGGGAAGCGCCGCCGGAAGCCGCGCGCCCCGCCTGGTTCGCGGCCCAGTCGGCCCAGCTGCGCGCCGGCTTCCAGGCGCTGGAAGTGCGCGACCAGGCCCTGGGCCGCGCCCGCCTGGCGCGCGACGCCGCCCAGCAGGCCTGGGACCAAACCAACGCCGAGCATGCGCGCCTTCTGCATGCGGCCCAGCAGGCCCAGACCGAGCTGGCGAAGCTGGACGCCGACATCGCCGGCCTGGCGGCGCGCCGCGATGCCGCGGCAAGCAGCCTGGCCGCCCTGCTGGCCGAGCTCGACCCGGTGCTGGGCGAGGCCTGCGGCGACGGCTGGCAGCGCCAGTGGCAACAGGACCCGGCCGCCTGGCGCGCAGCCCGTGCGGCCCAGGCGCGCCAATGGCTGGAGCGGTCGGCGCTCCAGTCCCGCCTGGCCGCCGCCATCGAGACCCTGGCGGCCGGCCAGGCCGCGCTGGAAGAGCGCGCCGCCCAGGCTGCGCGCCAGCGCGACGGTGCCCGCCAGGACTTCGAACGCATCGACGCCGAGCTGCGCGAACGCCGCCAGGAACGCGCCTCCCTGTTCGAAGGCCGCAGGGCGACCGAGGTCGAGCGTCTGCTCGCCGCCGCCGTCGCCGCCGCACGCCAGGGCGTAGCGGCCTGCCAGGCCGCCAGCCTGCAGGCGGCCCAGCTGGAAGCGCGGGTACGCGCCGCCCAGGCCCAGGCCGTCGGCCGCATCGCCGACCTGCAGGCTGCGTCCGCGGACGCCGCCGCGCGCCTGGCGCAGTGGATCGAAGACTTCGCCGGCAGCGCCCCCGACCTGGAACCGGTGGAGAACGAGCAGCAGCTCGCCGGCCTGCTCGCGGTCGGCGCCGCCCGCATCGCCCAGGAGCGCGCCGCCCTGCTCGAACTCGACAACCGCACGCGCCAGGCGGCCGCGGTACTGGCCGAACGGCGCGGCCAGCGCGAACAGCACTTAGCCCGGCAGGCCGCGCTGCCGGGCGTGGAGTTGCGCGCCGATGCCTGCAGCGAGGCGGCGGCCGACCTGCCAGCCGACGCCGACGCGCTCGCCCGCCTGCTCGACAGCGTGCAGGCCGAGCGCCACACGGTGCACGAGACAGCCGCCAGCCTGGCCGTGCGCATCCGCGAGGACGAGGGCCGGCGCGAACGGGCGCGCTCGATGATGGCCGAGATCGAACGCCAGCGCGCCATCGAGGAGCGTTGGGCCAAGATGGCGGAACTGATCGGCTCGGCCGACGGCAAGAAGTTCCGCAACTACGCCCAGCAGTTCACGCTCGACGTGCTGCTCGGCTACGCCAACATCCACCTGTCGCAACTAGCGCGCCGCTACCGCCTGGAGCGCGTGGCCAGCCAGGCCGGCCCCTCGCTGGCGCTGATGGTGCGCGACCAGGACATGGGCGGCGAGATCCGTTCCGTCAACTCCCTGTCGGGCGGCGAGTCCTTCCTGGTCTCGCTGGCGCTGGCGCTCGGCCTGGCCTCGCTGTCGTCGAACCGGGTGAAGGTCGAGTCGCTGTTCATCGACGAAGGTTTCGGCAGCCTGGACAGCGACACGCTCGGGGT
The DNA here is from genome assembly GCF_051233485.1 of Massilia sp. LXY-6. Taxonomy (NCBI): domain Bacteria; kingdom Pseudomonadati; phylum Pseudomonadota; class Betaproteobacteria; order Burkholderiales; family Oxalobacteraceae; genus Massilia; species Massilia sp. LXY-6. The sequence continues at coordinate 43,358 of NZ_JBKFGF010000058.1, read as the reverse complement.
CGCGATGGACGCGCTGGACGCCTTGCAGTCGCTGGGCCGCAAGGTCGGCGTGATCTCGCACGTGCAGGAGATGACGGAGCGGATCTCGACCAAGGTGCTGGTGCGGCCGGCCGGTGGGGGCAGCAGCGCAATTACAGTGCAATGAGCCCTGCAATGAGCGGTGCTAAAATGCGCCCCTTCAATCCGTCGTTCCCGCGCAGGCGGGAACCCAAGTTTGTTCGCGGCACGCCAGCTGAACCTGGATCCCCGCCTGCGCGGGGATGACGGCCTCCGGGCTAACAATCGAATGCTTATCCATCATGAACAAACCCGCCCGCTTCCTGACCTTCAAGTGCGCCAAGTGCGCCAAGCCGGTCAAGCTCACCTTGCAGAAAGTCTCGGCCTGCTCGCACATCCAGCCCTACCAGGGCATCTGCGAGTGCGGCGAGATCAAGCGCCACGCCACCGGCAACCCGGAGGCCGTGAAGTCCTACGTGGAGTCGAACGAACTCCACTGGCACCACCACCATTGATCGGGCGGCCCGCTTGAACACCGAACGCATCCATTGGATCGAAAACGGCGAGGAGCGCTCGGCGCGCTGGCGCTCCGAGAGCGGCTGGCCGGCGCCGAAGAAGGTCGTGCCGGCCGACGATACCATGAACGCCGACACCGCCTACCGCCTGGCGCTCGAAGGCACCGCCCTGCTGTGGCGCGGCGACTTCCAGAATGCGCGCCAGCTGCTGCAGGCGCTGGTGCGGAGGATCGAGCACAAGGGCGGCCGCAATAAGCACGCAAAAGCGCGCGCCAAGGCCGGCGCCAAGCCGGCGACCCTCACCGAGCAGTTCCACCGTCACCGCCTGGCCCAGCTGCAGCGCGCCCGCACCCTGGCGATGCTGCTGATCCCCTTCGACGGTGATTACACGGTGCCGCTGCGGCGCGCGCCCGACGTGCGGGAGGCCTGCCTGGAGGCCTATGGCGCGGCCGGCGAACCCTTCGTGGCCTCGCTGCGCGAACTGCTGGGCGTGATCGGCGCCCACGAATGGCGCCGCAAGGGAGTCTTCATCCCGGTGCTGGACGAACGCATCCACCCCTGGTACGGCGTGTTCTCTCCGGTGCGCGGCGAGTACGTGGAACTGGTCGCGCAGGCGCCCCTGCCGGCGGGCGCAACCCTCGCCTTCGACATCGGCGCCGGCACCGGCGTGCTGTCGGCGGTGCTGGCGCATCGCGGCCTGCAGGGCGTGATCGCGACCGACATGGACGAGCGTGCGCTCGGCTGCGCACGCGCCAACATCGAACGCCTGGGCCTGGTTGGCACGGTCGAGGTGGTGCGCGCCGACCTGTTCCCGCAGGGCCGCGCGAACCTGGTGGTCTGCAATCCGCCCTGGTTGCCGGGCAAGCCGAGTTCCTCGATCGAATACGCGGTCTACGACCCGGACAGCCGCATGCTGCGCGGCTTCCTGGCCGGCCTGAAGGAGCACCTGCTGGAGGGCGGCGAAGGCTGGCTGATCCTGTCCGACCTGGCCGAGCACCTTGGCCTGCGCTCGCGCGAGCAGCTGCTGGGCTGGATCGGCGCCGCCGGACTGGCGGTGGCGGGCCGCCACGACATCCGCCCCGCGCACCCGAAGGCCAGCGACCCGGACGACCCGCTGGCGGCCGCGCGCATGGCCGAGCTCACCTCGCTGTGGCGGCTCGTCCCGGCTTGATGGCGTAGACCGATTTGCACTTCAGGCCCGGACGCGATACAATAGCGTTCTCAGACGCGGGGTGGAGCAGTCTGGCAGCTCGTCGGGCTCATAACCCGAAGGTCACAGGTTCAAATCCTGTCCCCGCAACCAAATACTGTACGACACAAGCCCGACTCTTGAGCCGGGCTTTTGTTTTCTGGGCCAGCGCAGCGCATGAAAGACAAGAAAGACAACGCCACCTTCGACCTGCCAGGCTTCGCCCCGGCCGACCCGGTCGATGCCCTTGTCCCCGAGCCGAAGCGCCCCGTCCCGCGCAGCCGCCGCAGCACGCTCAAGCAGGAACAGATCCCGCTACTGAATCTGGACGAGGCCGACGCCACCGGCCTGCCGGTCTGGAAGTCCGATCCCGATCTCGATTTGACCGGATTGCCGGTCTGGAAGCCGGCGGCGTAAGCTTTATCCAATCGTCGCCCCCGCGCAGGCGGGGGTCCATGCTGAGCAACCGGAGTCGGTCTATCAGCTTTGCAGCTTCGTCACATTCAGTATGGATCCCCGCCTGCGCGGGGACGACGAAGCGGTTCGTTCCCCACATTCCATTCCCATGTCCACCACCACCTCCTTCGCCTCCCTCCAGCTCGCCGCCCCCTTCCTCGCCAACCTGACCCAGCTCGGCTACCATGAGATGACGCCGGTCCAGGCCGCGACCCTGCCGCTGGCGCTGGGCGGCCGCGACCTGATCGCGCAGGCGAAGACCGGCAGCGGCAAGACCGCCGCCTTCGGCATCGGCATGCTGCTGCGCCTGAATCCGGCGCTGTTCGCGGTGCAGGGCATGGTGCTGTGCCCGACGCGCGAACTGGCCGACCAGGTCGCGAACGAGCTGCGGCGCCTGGCGCGCGGGATCGGCAACGTGAAGGTCGTGGTGCTCACCGGCGGCGCGCCGATGCGGCCGCAGATGACGACCCTGGAATTCGGCGCCCACATCGTGGTTGGCACCCCGGGCCGCATCCGCGACCACCTGGGCAAGGGCACCCTCGACCTGGCGCGCCTGCGCACCCTGGTGCTGGACGAAGCCGACCGCATGACCGACATGGGCTTCTACGACGAGATCGCGGCCATCGTGCACGCCTGCCCGGCGCACCGCCAGACCCTGCTGTTTTCGGCCACCTATCCGGACGACATCCGCGCCGCCACCGCGCGCTTCCTGAACGATCCGGAAGAAGTCGCGGTCGAGACCCGGGTCGAAGCCGACCGCATCGCCCAGCGCTTCTACGAGATCGGCTTCGACGGCCGCCTGGAAGCGGCAGCGCGCCTGCTGGCGCACTTCCGCCCCGCTTCGGCGATCCTGTTCTGCAATACCAAGGCGCGCTGCCGCGAGCTGGCCGACTACCTGCGCGCACAGGGCTGGGGCGCGCGCGCGCTGTACGGCGAGATGGAACAGCGCGACCGCGACGAGACCCTGGCGCTGTTCGCCAACCGCAGCTGCTCGGTGCTGGTGGCCACCGACGTCGCCGCGCGCGGCATCGACGTCGCCGGCCTGGAGGCCGTGATCAACGTCGACGTCTCGAAGGATCCGGAAGTGCACGTGCACCGCATCGGCCGCACCGGCCGCGCCGGCGAAAGCGGCGAAGCCCTGACCCTGGCCGCACCCAACGAAAAGAAATGGGTCAAGCTGATCGAGGATTACCAGCAGGCCCCGGCCGAGTGGCATCCGCTGGCCGAACTCGGCGACGACACCTACCCCGACGGACCGGCGCCGATGATGACCCTGTCCATCGCCGGCGGCAAGAAGGACAAGCTGCGTCCCGGCGACCTGCTGGGCGCCCTCACCGGCGACGCCGGCCTGCACAAGGACCAGGTCGGCAAGATCCAGATCGGCGAATTCTTCAGCTACGTGGCACTGGACCGCAGGGTCGCCGAGCAGGCTTTCGAACGCCTCAACGCCGGCAACCCGCTCGGCCCGGAGTTCGGCGCCGTCAAGGGCCGCAACTTCAAGATGCGCTTCATCGACGTCTGAGCGCAGCGCCGATACTGCCGAGTTGTAGCAGCGCCGCAGTGACAACAAGTGTAGGCGCGCACGGTTGAGCACACTGCGGGGCGCCGCAGCGGTAAATCTGGCATGATTTGCACCAAATACAGGTTAGCAAAATGACCAGCACACTTACCTCCGGACCCGAGCAACAGCACCTCGAAGGCCACACCGTCAGGGACATCGTCGAACACGATCCCGCGCAGGTCAACGAAGTCTGGTGCCGCAAGATTTTCCGCCAGCTCCTGCAGTCGCTCGAACTGCAGTACGCGATGCGCATGCCGCATCGGGCGATCACGCCGGACACCGTGGTTTTCCACGACAACGGCGAGCCCCTGCTGCTGCCTTCCGCAGTCGACGACGCCGAACCGGACGAGGCGGCCGACCTGACCGCCCTGGCGCGGGTCGTGCATTTCGCGATCACCCGGGAGCTGGTTCCGACCGGTCCGCTGCGCGGCCGCGTCCTGGAAGGCTACAGCGAGTCCCTGATCACCGCGGTCGACCGCTGCATGTCCGCCGATCCGGCCGCGCGCCCGCGCACCGTCGACGAACTGCGCCACATCCTCGGCATCGTGTCGCTCGGCCCGGCCGCGCCGGCCTTCGAACCGGCGGCACCCGCAATGACGCCGGCCTCCACGCCGCTCGAAGCCGGCACCCTGCCTTCCTTCATGGACGCTCCGGCCGCGTCGCGGCTCGGCAAGGGGCTGTCGCGCTGGCAGCGCTGGGCCATCGCGGCCGGCGGCGCCGCGGTCCTGATCGCCATCGCGCTGGCCGTGTTCGCCGAACTGCGCGACTCCGGCTCCTACGACCATATCGTGCTGACCCTGCCGCAGTCCGGCGAGCCGGCGCAGGACAGGCCGCGCGCCGCGGCGCCGCTCCCGCCGCCGCCACCGCAGGTAGCGGAACAGCCGGCGCTGCCCGCACGGCCCGACGCGCAGGCAGTGCAGGCCGACGCGAACGGCGCGCCCGCAGCGCTCCCGCAGCACGCCGCCCCGGCCGTTGCGGCCCCTGCGGCCGCACCCGGTTCCGCCACCTACAGGCTGAAGATCCAGCCCTGGGGCATCGTCTACGTGGACGGCGTCGACCGCGGCGCCAGCCCGCCGGTCAAGCGCCTGACCCTGGCGCCCGGCAGGCACACGATCCGCATCGCCAACCCGAATTTCCACGACCGCGTGCTCGAAGTCGACACCAGCGGCGGCGGCGGCCAGATCGCCGTGGACTTCAGCGACGAACCCCGGTAAGCACACGCACCCATGATGACCAAGCAGCGACTCCACCTCCTCACCCTCGCCACCGCCGGCGCCCTGCTGCTCGGCGGCTGCGCCGAGTTCCCGATCTTCGACCAGAAGCCGGCGCGCACGCCCTCGCATCCGAAGGTTTCCGCTCCACGCACCACGCCGGTGGAACGCGACACCAGTCCGCCGCGCGAAGCCGCCAAGCCGCGCGACCGCGACCGCAGCGACGGACCGGGCGTACCCGACACAGCGAAGGAAACCAGCGGCCTGCGCGAAGGCATCCGCCTGTACAACGAAGGTGACTTCAATGGCGCGATCCGGCGCCTGTCCCAGCGCGACGTCAACAACGGACCGATGGCCACGCGCCTGGAGGCCTTGAAATACCTGGCGTTCAGCTATTGCGTGACTTCGCGCCCGGCGCCCTGCCGCCAGGCCTTCGACCGGGCGCTGCGCCTCGATCCCTCGTTCGACCTGGCGCCCGGCGAGCATGGCCACCCGCTGTGGGGGCCGGTATTCACCAAGGCCAAGCAGGCGGCGGCATCGCGCTGACCTCCGCCTCGACGCTGTCAGCGCATCAGAACGGCAGCATCCTGCGCTGCAGCGGACGCAGTTCCTTCTTCAGGAAACCGGCGACGAGGGGATCGGCGACGAAGGCGAGCTTCTCGTAGAAGCCGCGGTTGTCGTCCATCGGCTGCAGCAGCACGCGCGGGATGCCAAGGCCGGCGCAATGCTGTTCGATCTGCTTCATGAACCATTCGCCGACGCCGCGGCCGCGGTGGGCGGACAGGACGATCAGGTCCGACACGAAGCAGAACTGCGGCGGCGCCAGTTCCAGGCGGGCGATGCCCACCCTTTTCTTGCCCGATTCGACCGTCACCCACTGGACCAGGCCGCCCGGCTGGCCCGCAGTCACTGCGGCGGAAGTGTCGCGGTTGCTCCAGCCGGCATCCTTACGGAAGGCCAGCAATACCTTGTCGGGCAGCGGAGCGCTGAGGGGGCGGAAGACGAGAGAGAGTTGCATAGGAGAATTATTGTGAATTCCTCCCAAGCTTAACGCGCCACATAAGTACATGCGAGCCAATGTATGTAAAGCTAGCAACGAATTTGTAAGAAAATGTTTCAGTTGGTGGTCGATGTATTTACAACCAACAGTTACGAGGGCATATGCGCGGCTGCGGTGGTAGCATGCGAGACCGCCGACTCAGCCCCGCCCGACCGCATGTCCACTCCTTCCCGCTCTTCATTCGATACGATCGTCGTCGGCACCGGCCCCGGCGGCGCCAGCGTGGCGCGCGAGCTGGCCAGGAATGGTGCGAAGGTGGCGATGCTGGAACAGGGCAGCGCCGCGCCGCTCAACGGCACGCTCGGCCAGATGGCGGCGATGGCGGCCGTGCCCGGCAAAGGCGCCTTCATCCACCGCGACGCCTCGCTGCTGGTGCGCGCCATTACGCTGGGCGGCACCTCGACCATCAATTTCGCCACCGCGGCCGCGCCGCCGGCCGCGATGTTCGCCGCCCACGGCATCGACCTCGAACCGGCGCTCGCCGAACTGCGCGCCGAGCTGCCGATGGCGCCGCTGCCGGACGCGCTGGTCGGCCCGATGGCGGCCCGCATCATGGAGGCGGCGCGCGCCCTCTCCCTCGACTGGCGCAAGCTCGACAAACTGATCCGGCCCGAGGCCTGCCGCCGCGGCTGCTGGCGCTGCGTGACCGGCTGCCCCTTCGGCGCTAAATGGACCGCGCGCGATTTCGTCGACGAAGCCTGCCGCCACGGCGCCGTCCTGCAGGCGGACGCGCGGGTGACGCGCATGCTGGTCGAAGATGGCCGCGCGGTGGGCGTGGAGGCGCAGGTCGGCGGCGCGACCCGGCAGTGGCGCGCCGGGCGCGTGGTGCTGGCGGCCGGCGGCATCGGCAGCCCGCGCCTGCTGCGCGCATCGCAGCTGCTGGCGCGCCCGGCCGCCTTCTTCAGCGATCCGGTGGTCGCGGTGATGGGCAGCGTGGATGATCTGCCTGACGATGAACCCGGTGGCGCCGAGGTGCCGATGGCCGCCGGCGCCAGCTGGAGCGAGGATGGCATCGCGCTGGCCGACCTGACCCTGCCGCAGGCGATGTACCAGGCCTTCGCGCTGCAGGCCGGCCGCGTCGACCGCCTGCTGGCGCACCGCCGCACGCTCAGCATCATGGTCAAGATCCGCGACGAGATCGGCGGACGCGTGGGCCAGCGCTGGGTCGACAAGACCCTGCAGCCGGCCGACCGCGAAAAGTTCGACCGCGGCATCGGCATCGCGCGCGGCATCCTGGAGCGGGCCGGCGCGCGCCACGTGTTCGCCAGCCACCACTTCGCCGCCCATCCCGGCGGCAGCCTGCGCATCGGCGACCAGGTCGACGGCGGCCTGCAAACCGCCACGCCCGGCCTGTATGTGTGCGACGCCTCGGTGATCCCGCAGCCCTGGGGCCTGCCGCCGACGCTTACCCTGCTGGCGCTGGGCAAGCGGCTCGGCAAGCAGCTTTCCGGGGACGCCTCTTAAAACATCCCGTACTGGTTGGGCATCGGATCGGGCTGGACCTGGCCGATGTCCCACATCTCGGCGATCCTGCCGCCTTCGAAGCGAAGGATGTGGACGATCGCGATGTCGGGCGCGCCCGGCTGCATGCGCGCGCGCGAGTGGACCGCCACCAGCGCGCCGTCGGCGATCGCACGCTGCACCTCGAAGGCCATGTCCGGGAAGCGCGCCGCATTGTCCAGCATGCCGGCCTTGATCGCGGCGGCGTCGCCGGCGAAATGGGGATTGTGGTGGCGGAATTGCGGGGCGGCGAAGCGTTCGAAGGCTTGCTCGACCTGGCCGGCGGCGGTCATTTGCAGGAAGGCCAGCGCGGCTTCCTTGAGGCTCGTTTCTGTCATTGCTTGACTCCATTGAGTGTGGCCTCGACCCACTTCTGCAGTGCGTCGTCGTCGGCCATATTGCCGCCGAACGGATAGTCCGGCACGAAAGGTTCGCGGGTTTCCCGCGCGGTCCGGTAGATGGCCAAAGGGATACGCAGGACGCCGTGCCCGCTCGGCAGTTCGAAAAGCTTGATCTCGCCGAAGGGAGAATAGCCGAGGGTGGACTCGCCCAGCACCACGGTGTCGCCCATTGCCTGCAATTGCTGCAGGAAGGCCATGCAGGAGCTGAAGCAGCCGCGGTCGATGACGGCGGCGACGCGCGGGCCGTGCGGACGGCGCAGCACCGCCGGCGCGGGCGCGGCACCGGCCTCGCCCGCCACCAGCGCCATCCGCTCGCCGGCGCGCATGGCCGCCTCGACCTTCGCCAGCTCGTCTTCGCTTTCCGCCTTCGAAGCCGCATACTCCGGCGCGGCAATATAGCGCTTGAGCAGGCTGGCCGTGGCGGCGTCGGCGATCAGGTATTTGCTGGCGTCGCCCATCGAACTCAATTGCCGCGCATAGGCCTCGCCATACAGCGCCGCCAGCGCGCGGCTGCCCCAGGTCGAGTCGCCGCCGCCGTTGCCGCGCAGGTCAAACACGACCCAGCCCGACTTCGGCAGCGCGGCCAGCTTCGGATACAGCGCCTCGTAGGCTGCCGCGGAACGTGCTCCGTTAAAGTCCGGCATGCCGACCCAGCGCTTGTCCGGCGCCAGCGTGCTCAGGCCGACCGGCCTGGCGATGGCGCGCCAGCGCGGCTGCAGCGCATCCAGGCGCGCCTGTGCGACTTCGCCCGGCACGCCGCGCAGCGGCAGCGCGAAGCTCCTGCGGCTGCCGTCGGGCAGCTCGAACAGGCACTGCGACGGCGTCCAGCCCAGGCCCAGGTCGAACATCACCTGCTGCGCCAGGGTGCTGAAGGTGGCGCCATACTCGACGCTGCGGTTCATGAAGGGCGCCACCTGCAGCTGCAGCCAGGTGCCGATCCAGGTGCCGTCGCAGCTTCGCACCACGCTGCCGCTTGGGGGCAAGGGCGTGGGCCAGCCCGGCTCCGACCACAGCACGCGATAGCGCCCGCCCTTCGCCGCGCGGTCCTGGTCGATCACCAGGCCGGTCCAGCCGCGCACTTTCAGGTGCAGGTCGATGCCGGTATGCGGGTCGCCGAAACCGGCGATGAAGCGCATCATCAGGCGCAGGTAGTCCTGCTCGCTGCGCACGCCGTCGGCCTCGGTCACGCCGCCGCGCATGCCGGCCGCGAGCGGCTGCGTCACGCTCGGCTGGCCGGCCACATGGCCCGCGTGGCGGCTGCGGATGGTGTCCGCGGCAAACCCCAGGTCCTGGCGCGCGATGGCGGCCCAGTCGGTGGTGCCGGTGGTGCCGGGCGCGGCGACGGCGTGCGCCGCACCCGCCAGCGACAGCGACAGCGCGAACGCGCGCAGCAGCGGCCGGGCGCGCATGGGCTCAGGCCTTGACGTTGACCGTGGCCGGGAAGCCTGGCGCACGGCGGCGCCGGCTGGCCTGCTCGTAGGCGTAGGCCATGCCGATCAGGGCCGCTTCGGTCCAGGCGGTGCCGACGAAGGAAATCCCGACCGGAAGGCCCTGCACATAGCCGGCCGGCACCGTCACGTGGGGATAGCCGGCCACCGCCGCCGGCGACGAGAAGCTGCCGCCGTAGTGGTCGCCGTTGATGTAGTCGGTCAGCCAGGCGGTGCCGCCGGTCGGCGCGACCAGCGCATCCAGCTTCTCGTCCTTCAGGATCTTGTCGATGCCCTCTTCGCGCGAGTAGCGGTGGTTGTTGGCCAGCGCGTCGCGGTAGGCTTTGTCGTCGAGGCCGGGCTTTTTCTGGGCGGCGACCAGGTGCTCCTGGCCGAAGTGCTGCAGCTCGCGGCCGGCGTTCTTCTCGTTGAAGGCGATCACGTCCAGCATGGTCTTGACCGGCGCGTGCGGCGCATAGTTCGCCAGCCAGGCTTCGAGATCCGGGCGGAACTCGGCCAGCAGGACTTCGAGTTCGCTGTCGCCGTACTTGTCGACGTTCGGCACCTGCACGTCGACCAGGGTCGCGCCCTGCGACGTCAAGACCGCCAGCTCCTTCTCGATGAGGGCATCGATGGCCGGGCTGCTGCCGAAGAAGTTGCGGGCCACGCCGATGCGCTTGCCGCGCAGGCCATCCGTGCGCAGCGCCGCCGCGTAGTCGGCCGCCTTGCCCTGGCCATCATTGGTGGCGGCGTCGTCGTCGTCGACGCCGGCGATCGCGCCCAGCAGCAGCGCGGCGTCGGCCACGCTGCGGGTCATCGGACCGGCCGTGTCCTGCGAGTGGGCGATCGGAATGATGCCGCTGCGGCTGACCAGGCCCAGGGTCGGCTTGATGCCGACGATGCCGCAGGTCGATGAAGGCGAGACGATCGAGCCGTCGGTCTCGGTACCGATCGCCAGGGTCGCCAGGCCGGCCGCCATGGCCGCGCCGGAGCCCGCGCTCGAGCCGCTGGTGTTGCGGTCCAGCGCGTAGGGGTTGCGGGTCTGGCCGCCACGGCCGCTCCAGCCGCTGACCGAGTGCGTCGAGCGCATGTTCGCCCACTCGGACAGGTTGGTCTTGCCGATGATGATCGCGCCCGCCTCCCTCAGCTTCCGGGCGACGAAGGCATCCTTGCTGGCGCGCACGCCGGCCAGGGCCAGCGAACCGGCCGTGGTGCTCATCGCATCGAAGGTGGCGATGTTGTCCTTGATGAGGACCGGGATGCCGTGCAGCGGGCCGCGCAGCTTGCCGGCCTTGCGTTCGCGGTCGCGTTCCCCGGCGATGGCGAGCGCGTCCGGGTTCAGCTCGATCACGGCGTTGATGCGCGGGCCGGCCTTGTCGATGGCGGCGATGCGGGCCAGGTATTGCTGGACCAGCGACTTCGAACTCAGCTTGCCGGCCGCCATCTGGGCCTGTTGCTCCTGGACGCCAGCGTCCAGGATACTGGAACCGGCCGCGCCATGGGATGTCGCCGCCGCCACCTGCGCCACGCCTGCCACTGCCCCCGCGGCCACACCCGCGCTCACGCCAAGCCGAACGAAATCCCTGCGCTTCATACAACCCTCCGTGTCAGATAATGCATGAGCATAGCAGTAAAGTTGCCCATGTGACACGTGTTTTATGCTGGCGGAGTGGGCTCCGTGGGGTCGCCTGGGAGCGCCGGCGATCAGGCATCGGCCGGGCCGACGTGCCGCCCCATCGCAAACACCGCGCCTGCCGCCAGCATCGCGGCCAGCGCCCAGAATACCAGCTGCGTCCCCACGGCCGAACCAAGCGCGCCGAAGCTTACCGGCAACAGGGTCTGGCTCACATTGGCCAGCATCGATCGCACCCCGATCGCCTCGCCGGCGCGCCCTGGTGGCGCGCTGTGTCCGATCGCGCTCATGATCATCGGCAGGGCGCAGCCGAGGCCCAGGCCGAGGAGGAAGCCCAATGCGAGCAGGGCCGGCCAGGCGTGGAGCAAGGGGAACAGCAGGTAGACCGCTGCGCTGAGCGCCAGCGCACCGCCCAGTATCGGCCACTCCGAAAACCTGCGCGCGAGTCCTGGAGTAAACAGGCGCACGACAAAGGTTCCGCTGCCAAATGCGCCCATGACCAGGCCGACCTCCGAGGCGGACAGCCCGATCCGGTCGCCATGCACCGGCATCATGAAGGTGAACAGATCCCAGCCCATCGACAGCAGCGCGCTGGCGATGAACACGGCGCGCAGCGGCGCATGCCGGAACAGGTCCGCCATGCGCAGCCTGGCGGCCGGCCGGGCGCCAACCTGCACGGCAGGCATTGCCCGCCCTGCCCTGGCGAAGATCAGCAGCGCCACGACGGGCAACACGGCAAGGGTGAGAAAGGTCCAGGCATGCCCCGCCAGGTCGACCAGGAAGCCGGCGATGACCGGCCCGGCGGCCGTCGACGTCGAGATGCCGAGCGCCAGCATCGAGAAGCCGTGGGTGCGCTGCGCCGCCGTGCCGGCCTTGCCGACCGCATTGTTGATCGCCAGATGGATCAGCATGTAGCCGCAGCCCAGCAGGACGGCGGCCGCGCCAAGCGCCGCCAGCGCCGGCAGCAGCGCCAGCAACAGTCCCGCCTCGAGCATCAGCAAGGCGAGCAGGGTCGGCCTGGCGACGCCGCTGCGGTCGGTCCAGCGGCCGGCATGCACGGACAGGAACATCGGCACCACCGCCAGCAGGCTGAGCACGAGGCCCACCTCGAAGGGCGTGCCGCCGAGGCGGATGGCGGACAGGGTCAGCGCCACGCGGCCACCGCCAAACGCGGTGTGCGCCAGCACCGTCAGGGCCACCAGGGCGGGCAGCTTCACACCGGCTTCCGCTCAGCCGGGAGGGGCACCGGCGGTGTCCCTCGAATCCGGCCGTGGATCAGATGACCACGCCGCGTGGAATCGGCAAGCCGTACAGCGAGCCGGCATAGGCGGCGTAGACCGGGTCATCGATGTTGCAGGCGTGGCCCATGGCCACCGACAGATCGCGCCAGCTACGCTGGATCGGGTTGGTGAGGCGGCTGGCATTGCCGCCGGCGTGCTTGAATACCTCGGCGGCCGCCTCGGCGGAGCGGCGCACGGCCCGCACCTGATTCACGCGCGCCTGGTATTTCATTTCCTTGGTCACTTTTCCGCCGGCCAGGACGAACTTGTAGATCTCGCCGATTTCGCCCAGCACGTGCTGGCGGGAGGCGTCGATGTCGGCCAGCGCGGCGCCGAGCGAGGCCATGTGGTACGGGTTCTGGGTCTGCTTGACGCCCATGCGGACGCGCCCGCCGGTGTATTCGGCGAAGTGCTTGACCACGCCGGCCGCGATGCCCATCGTGGCGGCCGAGATCGCGCCCGGGAAGAACAGGTCGAAGGGAAGCTGGTACAGCGGGCTGTCCGGGCGGTTGCGCGTGGCGTACACGCAGTCGTTCAGGTCCTGCACGTTGTAGGTGCGGTACTCCGGCACGAAGACTTCCTTGACGAGCACGTCCTTGCTGCCGGTGCCGGCCAGGCCCATCACGTTCCAGGAATCCTGCAGGATCTCGTAGTCGGCGCGCGGCAGCACAAAGTGGGTCAGGACCGTGAACTCGCCGGCCGGACCGTTCTTGCTTTCCGCGAAGCCGCCAAGCACCGCCCACTTGCAGTGGTCGGTACCCGACGAAAACGGCCATTGCCCACTCAGGATGAAGCCGCCGTCGACGCGGCGCGCCTTGCCGATCGGGGCATAGGGCGAGGCGGTCCAGGTGTCGTGGTCCTGGCCCCATACTTCTTCCTGCATGCGCGGGTCGCCCTGGCCGAACTGGAACGGGTGGACGCCCACCACCGAGCCGACCCAGCCCAGCGACGAGGCGCGCGACGCCAGTTCCATCACGGTCAGGTAGAACTCGCGTGGATCGGCCTCGAAGCCGCCGTATTCCTTCGGCTGCAGCATGCGCACCAGGCCGCTTTCGCGGATCAGTTTCGCGCCTTCGTCCGTCACGCGGCCCAGTTCGTTACTGGGCACTTCTTGATTGACGAAGCGATCGATGTTGCTAGTAATAATTTCTCGTACCGGATGCATGCTGCACTCCTGTTTGACGATGTGTCTCAAATTTGTTGTGAAATATCCCGGCAGCACGCGCAGCCGGAATCAAGGCTTGTCCCGGCGGCCCGCTCAGGCCGGCGCCCGGTCGTGCATCATCAGCGCGGTCAACTCCTTGTGCTGGCGGTGATGCCCCCAGCTGCTGGGCTTGTCGTAGGTGCGCGGGATCCAGAGATCGTGGTCGACATCCAGGCCGCCCCAGCCGTACTCGAGGCGGAAACCGGACGGCGTGTACATGTAGAACGAAATCATGTGATCGTTGCTGTGCCGGCCCAGGGTCGTCGTGATCGGGATCCCGCGCTGCTCGCAGATGTCATGCGCGGTGCCGACGTCGTCGAGCGAGTTCAGCTCGATCATCAGGTGCAGGAAAGCCACCTCCCGGGTCGGCAGCCTGCTGATCGCCAGCGAATGGTGGCGCCCGTTGATGTGATAGAAATGCGCTTCCAGCGGGCCATCCCTGACGATGTCCGACGGGTGGAAGCCCAGCACCTCGCGGTAGAAGCGGTCGCCCTCTTCCAGGTCGGCGACCGCCAGCACCACGTGACCCAGGCCCTGCTCGGCGGTGCGAAACCCCGAGACCGGACGGCCCGCGTGGAAGGGCGCAACCGCATGGTATTGCCCCCAGCTCAGTTCATGGCGAAACCCCGACGGGTCCTTGAACCAGTAGAAACCCTCGACCTTGCGCTGCGCGTTTTCGTCGGGCGCCGAGCGCTGTACTTCGAGGCCATGGGCCACCACGCGGCTGCCGATGGCTTTCGCATCGGCCTCGTCCTTCACGCTCCAGCCGATATACGCGATCGCATTGCGTTCGCCCGGGTGGATCGTGATGCGGTGCGCCGCTTCATCGAGCCGCAGGCGGACCGCCCCATCCTCACCGTGTCCGGCATGTTGCAAGCCCAATACTTCCGGGCCGAAGCGTTCCCATTCTTTGTAGTCCGGGGAATGTACTCCAAGATAAGCAAGCGACTTGATCATCCGCAGTCTCCAGGTTTTTGTTGAACGTAAGCGCTGCCTGTCAGGCCGCCAGTTTCGTGGCGACGGGGTTGCCCTCGATAAAGGAATCGATCACACGATTGAACTCGTCGGCGTGTTCGAGCTGGACCCAGTGACCGCAACGGTTGACGATGTAGGCGCGCGAGTTGGGGATGGCACGGGCCAGCGTCAGGGCCGAATTGAAGTGGACCGTACGATCGTCGCGTCCGTGCATCAGCAGGGTCGGCGCCGTGATCGTGGCCACGCGCTGCGGGTCGAGCCTGACCATCGGTTTGCCGTGGCCGCTCTTCCAGCCTTCGATGTGGTCGGGGCGCGCCAGGGTGGTCCGGACACGCTCGGCCAGCAATTCATCGGTGACATGGCGGGTGTCGAAAGCCATGCCTTCGACGAACTTGCGCATGGTCTCGATCGACGGATTGAAATACGCCGCTTCGAGCGCCTTCACGCCTTCGCTCAGGCCGGCCGGATCGAAGATGCCCGGCACGCCTGCCGACGAACCCATCGTGATCAGGTGCGAGACCAGCTCCGGTCGTTCATACGCCAGGCGGATGCAGGAGGAGCCACCCATCGAGTTGCCGACGAAGGCAGCCTGCGGGATTCCCAAGGCTTCGAGAAACTCCGCCAAGGCGCCACTGTTGTCGCGCTTGTCGTAGGTGACCGCCTGCGACTTGCCCCAGCCGGGCAGGTCGACGGCCAGCACGCGGTACTTCTTGGCCAGCGTAGCAATGTTGGGGTTGTAATTGCTCCAGGCAGAGGCGCCCGGTCCGCCGCCGTGCACCAGCACCAGCGGATGGCCCTGGCCCGCCTCGTTATAGTGGATGTCCCAGTTCCTGGTCTTGATTCGCTTACTTGTGTTTTCTTCGGTCACGATCGCCACGTCTTCCTCCGTTCAACATCAATATCGGGTTGCCTACTCCGTGCAGCGGGTCCCTTTTCGCAGGCGTCCTGTGCTCTGCGTGGCAGAGCCTGTGCCGGAGTGGTCGACACATATTAGCTGAATACTCGTTCTAGAATCAATATTTTATTTTTGCGTGAGGACACGCCGGCATGGCGGTCTCGGCCAGCAGAAAACACCAGGGAAGGAAGGGCCGACCGCGGCGGATGCAGCGCCGCGGGGGCGAATGGTGGGGAAGGCCGTGGCGCCGAAGCGCACAGCCTGGAAGATCAGGCCTTGGCCAGCGCCGGCTTGCGGCTCTTGCGCACCGGCTCGGGCGCGGCCGTGGCGGCCAGCTGCGCCGTCGCCTCCGCCACCAGGTGCACCAGGCTCGAGGCAAGCATGGGGCGGAAGGCCTTAATCGATTCGCCCGAGGCGCCGGCGATCGCATTCCCGTCCTGCAGGGCCAGGGTGAAGCCGCTGAGGCGTTCCGGCAGGTCGGGATCGTGTACCAGCAGCGGCTGGGGCAGGATCGTGCGCCACCACGAGGCGAACTCGGCGCGCTGCAACTGCCGGATCCGGAGGAAGCGCTCGCGCGCGACCTGCTCGCGCACCGATTTTTCGACGCTCAGGATGACGCCGAGGCGCCAGAAGTCCGCCGCATCGTACTGCCGGCCCGCTTCGGAAGGTCCGAAGATGCGCACGATATGCTGCTCGAAAGTCTCATCGGGCAGGGGCCGGTGGGTCGATGCGACCTGGCTGTGCCAGCGCTCGAAGCTGGTCTCGATCAGTGCGGCCAGCAGCAGATCCTTGTTTTCGAAATGCCAGTAGACGCTTCCCACCGGCAGTTCGGCCTTCTTCGCGACCTTGGCCATGGTGGCGCCGCTGTATCCCTCGTCGCAGATGACCTCGAAGGCGGCGTCGAGGATGCGTTCGCGCGAGGCGGCGCTGGTGCGATGTTCGCCGGATCGGCGGGGGCGGTTGGTAATCGTGGACATGGTTGGGTGGGCGCTCGTCTGACAGGAACAAAAATGGTAACACGGAATATTGCAAGAAAATCCACTGGAGGGCAAGGCATGCCGGCGTCCCGCCCGGCGCCGGACCGGCGCGCGCCACTGTTCATGCGGGATCCCGGCATTCATGCCGCCGCAGCATAGCTGAAATGAAGGTTTTCGCGTTGCTCCCGTTACCACGATCACAAAAAATAGCGTCATCCACCGGCGCTGCGCGCCATCGGAAAACCCGTCAAGGAACACATGAACAAACTGCAGCTATCCGTGGCCATCGGTAACTACGACCGTTGCCGCCCCCTGATCGATCATGCCGTCCAGATCGATGGCGTCGCTCCCGTCTTCATGACGCTGTCGCCGGAAGAGATTTTCTTCCGTGCCTTCCGCGCCGAGGAATTCGACATCTGCGAATTGTCGCTCTCCAGTTCGACCGTCAAGGCCGCCGCTGGCACGCTGCCCTATGTCGGCGTGCCGGTATTCCTGTCGCGCGCCTTCCGCCACACGGCCATCTACGTGCGCACCGACCGCATCAAGCGCCCGGAAGACCTGCGCGGCTGCCGCATCGGCCTGCCCGAATACCAGTTGACGGCCAATGTCTGGGTCCGCTCTTTCCTGCAGGACGACCACGGCATCGCACCCTCGGACGTGACCTGGGTGCGCGGCGGCATTTCGCATGCGGGCCGGCCGGAAAAGATCAAGCTGGCGCTGCCGGAAGACGTCAGGCTGGAGGACGCGCCCGAAGGCGAGACCATCTCTAGCCTGCTGGCCAAGGGAGAGATCGACGCGTATGTCGCGCCGCGTCCGCCGGACGTCGCGCCGGGCACGCCCAACATCGGCTGGCTGTACCCGGACCCGGTCGCCGCCGCCAAGGACTATTACCGCCGTACGCGCATCTTCCCGATCATGCACATCCTCGGCGTCCGGCGCGAACTGGCGGACAAGCACCCCTGGCTGCCGGGCGCGGTGTTCAAGGCCTTCAACCAGTCGAAGCACCTGGCGCTGGAGCACCTGAGCGACACCTCGGCCACCAAGATCACCCTGCCCTTCGCCGAAGAGCGCCTGAAGGAGGCGCGCGATTTGATGGGCGAGGACTTCTGGTCCTACGGCATCGACGGCAACCGTCACGTGCTGGAGAAATTCTTCGACCACCACCACCGGCAGGGACTGTCCTCGCGCCGTGTGACGCCCGAGGACCTGTTCCATCCGGGCACCTTCGAATCCTTCAAACTGTAAGGCCCCGCCATGAGCCAGTCCCATCCCGACCCGTACGCTCTCTGGGAGGCCGCCCACCTGGCGCCCCTGTGGAACAGCCCGAACGCCCACAAGCCGCCGCCGCCGCCCGTCGCCGCCCATGTCTGGCGCTGGAAGGAAACCCGCGCGCTGGTCGAACTGGCCTTCCGGGAGACCTCGCCGGCCGCGGTCCAGCGGCGCGTGCTGCAGATGCTCAGCCCGCACGCGGCATCGCCGGCCGACGAATACACTTGCGGCAGCGTGCTCGCCGCCCTGCAGTGCCTGCTGCCCGGCGAGACGGCGCGCCCGCACCGTCACACCATGAATGCGCTGCGCTTCCTGCTCGAAGGCTCGGGCGCGGTTACCCTGGTCGACGGCAAGGAGTGCCCGATGGAGTTCGGCGATCTGGTGCTCACGCCAGGCATGTGCTGGCACGAGCACCGGCATGACGGCAAGGAGCCGGTGGTCTGGCTCGACGTGCTGGACGTGCCGCTGCACCAGCATATGGGCACGGTCGTGTTCCAGCCCGGCCCCATCGTCGAGCCGCCCGTGACCATGCCGGATGCGGCCTTTGCCTCATCCGGCATCGTGCCTGTCGCCCTCGACGGCCGCCGCGACCACTCGCCGGTGTTCCGCTATCCGTATGCGGATGCGGTGCGCGCCCTGCAGCATGCGCCGCGCTCGCCCGACGGCGCGCGCCGCGTGCGCTATATCAATCCCCTGAACGGCCAAGGCGCGATGGCCCTGCTCGATACCTCGATGTTGCAGCTCGACGCCGGCGTGCCCACGCTACCGACGCGCACCAACGCCAACCTGGTGTGCACCGTGGTCGAAGGCCATGGCGAGACCCGGGTCGGCGACCAGCTCATCGCCTGGGGTCCGCGTGACACCTTCACGCTGCCTCAGCATCACTGGGTCTCGCACCGCGGGGAAGCAGAGGCGCGCCTGTTCATCGTGTCCGACGCCGATTTGCTGCGCCGCCTCGGCGTGCTGTCGGAAGAAGTCCAGGCCGCCGTCTAAACGTTTCACCTGAAAGACCATCACCATGAAAATCTGCTGGTACAACCAACAACAGCTGGGCGCCGTCGTCGACGGCCGGGTTTATGAGGTCAGCGCCGCCCTGGACGCCCTGCCCCGCCCGCGCTATCCCGCCGCGCCCGGCGACCTCTTGATCGCCCACCTCGACACGGTACGCGCCGCGATCGACCGGCTGCTGCCGTCGGCGGCGTCGATCCCGGTGGCGCAAGCGCGCTTCCTGAGCCCGGTGGCGAACCCGGGCAAGATCATCGGCGTCCCGGTCAACTACGCCGACCATGTGGCCGAGGCCAAGGCAGACCAGGCGACCTTTACCGACCGCTACAAGGGCGACATCCGTGAACAGGGATTGTTCCTGAAGGCCGCCAGCAGCCTGGTCGGACCGGCCGATGGCGTGGCCCTGCGCTTCCCGGAGCGCCTCTCGCACCACGAGATGGAACTCGGGGTCGTGATCGGCAAGACGGCGGCGAATGTCACGCAGGCCGAGGCCCTGTCGTACGTGGCGGGCTACGCGATCGCGCTCGACATGACGGTGCGCGGTCCGGAAGACCGTTCGCTGCGCAAGTCGCTCGACAGCTACGCGGTGCTCGGGCCCTGGCTGGTCACGGCGGACGAGATCGCCGATGCGCAGGCGCTCGAGATCCGGCTCGGCGTCAATGGTAACGTGCGCCAGCAGGCCAGCACCGCCGAGATGATCATCGGGATCGCCGAGCAGATTGCCTGGGCCTCGAGCTACTACACCCTGCACCCCGGCGACATCATCATGAGCGGCACCTGTGCCGGTGTCGGCCAGGTCCTGCCGGGCGACGTGATGCAGTGCGAGATCGAAGCCATCGGCGCCATGACCGTGGCCGTGCGCGCGGCCGGAGGCTGACATGTCGGCCGCGCCCACTCCCGTCGCCGTCGCCGGCGCCCACGCCCGGCTCCAGGTGCGCCTGCAGTCGGTCAGCTATGCGACCCGCGACATCCTGGTCTACGAGTTCGTGCGCCCGGAGGGCGGGCCGCTTCCCGCCGTGGGCGCCGGCGCCCACGTCGACGTCCACCTGGCCAACGGCATCACCCGCTCCTACTCGCTGCTGCACGCCGGCGACACGCCGCACCGCTATGTGGTCGGCGTCAAGCGCGATCCGAACAGCCGCGGCGGTTCGCGCTACATGCACGACGAACTACGGGTCGGCACGCTCCTCGAGCTATCCCAGCCGCGCAACCATTTTCCGCTGGCGGAACAGGCAGCGCACACGGTGCTGATCGCCGGCGGCATCGGCATCACGCCGATCCTGTGCATGGCCGAGCGCCTGGAGCGGATCGGGGCCTCGTTCGAGCTGTGGTACGCCAGCCGCTCGCGCGCCGACCTGGCCTTCCTGCCCGAACTGGCGCGCTTTGGCGAGCGCGTACGCGTGCACGTGGACGACGAGGCGAATGCCGTGCTGGACATGGCCGCCATCGTCGCGGCCGCCCCCGCAGACGCACATTTCTATTGCTGCGGCCCGGGGCCGATGCTGGCCTCCTATGAAGCCGCCGCGGCAGGCCGCGCACCGGAAACGGTCCACCTCGAGCGCTTCGGCGCCTCGCAGCCGGTCGCGACGAGCGGCGACGGTTTCGTCGTCGCCCTGGCGCGCAGCGGGATCGAACTGCGCGTGCCGACCGAATCGACGCTGCTGCAAGTCCTCACCAGCAACGGCATCGCCATCGAGTCCTCCTGCGAAGCCGGCATCTGCGGCTGCTGCGAGGTGGGCGTGCTGGAAGGCGAAGTGGACCACCGCGACGAGGTCCTCACGCCGGCCCAGCGCGCCGGCAACAGGTCGATGATGGTGTGCTGCTCGCGCGCGAAGAGTGCGCGCCTGGTGCTCGACCTGTAGGCACTGAACCGGCCCGCTTCGTGGCCGGCGATCTTCTCCCCTTTTCCTCCACGCCGGGCCTGCGCCCGGCGTTTTTTTTGGCGCTGTTCGCGTCAAGTGTTGAATCATCTCCGGCACACGCCAGGTCCAACGTCGACCTGAACCGTTTCCCGTTTCGCCGAATCGGCAAGCGCTGCTTGTCCAGCTACTTCGGCTGGCGCCGGGCGCTCGACGGATAAGGCATCGCAAGCCCGCATGCTTTCCCGAGAGCGGCGCTGGGCAGATTCAACCCGGCTCGCCGCATGCGGGTCCGGACCCGCCTCGCGCGCGAACGCCCGGTCCACCAGGGCTGGATGCGCGAAGGACCCGCTGCGCGATCGCAGCGGGCCCTTTGATGATCGCCACATGAACATGGCGGGTTGGCGCCCGCGGGCGCCGACGGAGTGCCTAGCGCACCCCGACCTTGCCGGCGCCGACCGGCGGCTGCTCGCGCGCAGCCTCTTCCGCTTCTTCGGTGCCGGCGGTGTACACCGGCAGCTCCTGGTCGAAATGCTCCGCACTGAAGTAATACGCAATGGCGCTGACCACGCACAGGCCGCCGAAGAAAACAGCGACCAGCACCGGGTCGGTACCGCCGCGCAAGGCCAGCAGGGCCGATGCGATCATCGGCGACAAGCCGGAACCCAGCGTCGAGGCGATCTGGAAGGTCACCGCGATGCCGCTGTAACGCACGTCGGCCGCGAATTTCTCGCCCATCCAGGTATTCACGGGACCGCCCAGCATTGCCTGGATCAGGGGCAGTGCGAGCACCAGGGCCAGGATCAGTGCCCCGAGGCTGCCCTGGTTCACCAGCAGGAAAATCGGCCAGATCAGTACCGCGCCGAAGATCGCACCCGCGATCAGGAGCGGACGCCGGCCGAGACGGTCGGACAGCGCGCCAAAACAGGGCATCGTGAAGATGTGCAGAAAATTCGCCACGGTCATGGCAAGCAGGGAATCCGTGCGGCTATGCCCCACAGTGACCGAGTAGTTGAGCAGGAACGCGGCGCCGAAGGTGGCGAACGCCAGCGGCGCCAGGCCGCCGATCACGCCGGACAGCACCTGCAGGCGATTGTGGCGGAACACGGTCACGACCGGCAGCACCTTGACTTTCTTGCCAGAAGCCAGGCGCTTCTTGCGCGCCTCTTCAAACTCGGGTGTCTCGTCGAGCCCCATCCGGATCACGATGCCGAGCACCAGCAACAGCGCGCTGAGCAGGAAGGGCACGCGCCAGCCCCAGGCCAGGAAGTCCTGGTTCGGCAGCTTGGAGAACAGCATCATCACCATCGTGCCCAGCAAGGCGCCGCTGGGGCCGCCCGATGCCACGATCGACACCGCCAGTCCCCTGCCCTTCGGTTTGGCGTGCTCCATCGACATCAGGGTGGCACCGCCCCATTCGCCGCCGATGGCGAAGCCCTGGATCAGGCGCAGTACCACGAGCAGGATCGGCGCCATGATGCCGATCTGCTGGAAGCTTGGCAGCAGTCCGATCAGTACGCTCGAGCCGCCCATCATCATCAGGGTGATCATCAGGATCTTCTTGCGTCCCAGCCGGTCGCCGTAGTGCCCGAACACGACCGCACCCAGCGGGCGCGCAAAATAGCCGGCAGCCAGCGTCGCAAAGGCCGACATCGCGCCCAGCATCGGGTCGAGGCTGACGAAGAAGATGTGCGGGAATACCAGCGCCGCAGCAACGCCGTACAGCAGGAAATCGTAATACTCGAGCGTCGTGCCCAGGTAGCTGGCAATGACGGCACGCCGTCTGCTCTTGGCCATCTCAGCCGGGTTGGAATAGTCAGCCATGTTAGTTCCGCAAATGAGTTAATCGAATATCTTGGGGTGGGCCTGGCCGCCGCCGGCGTAGCGCCGCCGGGCTGGCCGCCCGAACCACACGCTCAGCGCGTGCCCTTGCCCGGTTCCTGTTCCGGGTCGCTGAAAATGGAAGGGAGCATCTTGAAATCCTCCAGCTTGCCCATCGGCGCGCGCATCCTGAGCATGGGCAGGTAATAGCGGATGTACGCCAGCACCAGCACCACATTCATGTACAGGCACCAGACCGCCATGTAGGTGCTGAAGATGCGGTCATAGCGCATGTTCAGCGCGATCGAGTTGTGGAACACCATGTACGACACCGGCAGTGCGGCGGCCAGCGCCAGCGGCACGAAGACGTTGAACACGAGGCACAGGCCGCAGAGCAGTTCGACCGTCTTGACGATATCGAACAGGCCGACCTGGAGCAGCGATACCAGCATCACGTTCGAGGGATGCATATTGCCCAGGGGCTGGGGGAAGATCGGCGCAAAGCCGAACACGGTCAGCAGGTGGCTGGTGCCGCTGACGATCATCCAGGCACCGAGCATGATGCGGAAAAAGATCAGTACGAGCTTGCCGAGAAACCAGATATCGAGTTTGTTGGTGCCGGCGACGGCACGGGTTGTTACTGCCATGATGCTTGTCTCCATTACGAATGTTGTAGTCGAGCGCCCTGCCCGCGGGCCGGCGCCGCTCCGTGCCCGCTCAGCTCGGTACGGGTTTCAGGCCGAGATCGACGGGCCTGGCCAGGCTGCTGGCGGCGCAGGAAGGACCGTTCACGGCTTGGGCGATGGTCTTGCGCCAGACGATGCGCCCGTTCGAGGTGCGGAACATGTCGACCACCTCCTGCGGGCTGCCGACGCCCTCGACGCAATGCTGGACCACGACGTTCAGGCCTTCGGCGACCACCAGGCGCACGGTGGATTTCAGCGGCGCCGAGTCGCTGCGATAGGGAGCGTCGGGGGTCACGTCGATCGTCTTCCTGGTGTAGTACTGCTTTGCCGCCGCGGCGACCTGCCCTTTTCCGTAGGCGGTGTCCATGTAGCCGGCGACGATCTCGCGCGGCAACTTGCCGACGCCCGGTCCGTTGTCGCCATACCAGCGGGGATTGAAATGCAGGTCCTGCGCCACGTAGGCGGTCAGCAGCAAGCCCAGGGCGACCGATATCGAATTCAGTTTCTTATCGCTGATCATTCGGGGTGCCTCCTGTTGGCTGGCACTGGCTGGTCTGGTGTCTGGTCCTTGGTCACGGGATGTCTCCTGTATAAAAGCTTTTTATGGTGTTGCGGGATAAGGGACGAAGTGTTCGCCCGGTGTCATTGCTCGGCGCCAGTCCCCTGGTAGAGCTGCCACAGGTCGCGGCCGTGCTGGCCGAAGTAGCGGGCGCGCAGGGGCGCCGTCAGCGCGCGCAGTTTGTCCCGTTCGGCCGGGGCGAGTTCATTGACGGCCATGCCCTGTTGCGCGAGTCGCCCGCGCGCCTGGAGCGCTTCCTCGCGCACGATGCGCCGCTGGAATCGTCCGGCCTCGATCGCGGCCGCCTGGAGGATGCGCCGCTGGCGCGGGCTCAGGCTTTTCCAGGCCGCGGCATTCGCCACCAGGACCAGCGCACTGTAGGAATGATTGGTGATGGTCAGCGAGGACTGCACTTCATGCAGGCGGCCGGCCAGGATCTGGGACGTGAAATTATCCTCTGCATCGACGCGCCGCGACTTCAGGGCCTCGTACAGTTCCCCGAACGGCAAGGGGACCGGATTGGCGCCCATGGCACGCACGGTATCGACAAACACCGGTTCGCCGATCACGCGGAATTTCAGGCCCCGCAGATCGTCGGCGCTGCGGATCGGCGCGCCGGAGCTCGTGATCTGGCGAAAACCGTTTTCCCACCATGCCAGGCCGACCAGGCCCGCCGGTGCGACACGCGCCAGCAGGACATCGCCGAAGGGGCCGTCGAGCAAGGCGTCGGCCTGCCGCCCATCGGCTACCAGGAATGGCAGGTCGAGCAGTTCGAACTCCTTGGCGACCGCCGCAAGGCCGGTGCTTGCCACCAGCATCAAGGCGGGTGCGCCAGGGGCGCCGGCCTGCAGCGCCGCGATCTGTTTCGCGGGCGAGCCGGGCAAGGCGTCGGTACGCGGGCGCACCCGCAGGCCGCCCCCGCTCTGAGCCTCGACCAGTTGCGCGAACTTGCGCATGCCCTGGCGTACTGGATGATCCTCGAGCAGATAGCCTCGGTAGTCGGCGATGTCGAGCTCGCGTACTGCCGGCTGCTCCGCGAGCGCGGGGCTGGATGCCAGCAAGCACGCCCCAAGCAGCGCAATCACGAGACCGATCAGGGATGCCGACGGTTCGCTACGGACGCCGCGCGACGCTGGGCGGGCCAGGTCGGCCACGCGCTTGAAGATTGTCTTCAGCATTGTTCTGTCCGTTATATTGCTTCTGGCGATTATCATATATACCCATCCTGCATTCAATGCGGACCGCGAAATGTCTGCTATGTGATAAACGCATGGCAGCTGGACGGGAAGCGAGCGGGCCATCAATACGGACGCCCACTTCCCGCTCCTGTACCTAGCCGACCGCCATCGCGGCGTTCAGCGCCGAGACGTCGGGTTCCGCTTCCAGCTTCATGATCCGCGCCATCAGGCGCTCGGCCTGGGCGCGTTTCATGCCCGCCGCGTCGGTACACTCGAACAGCTTGTTCCGGTATTCCTCCGGCGTCATCCGGTTCTTCGGATCGCCCTTGGCAAACTTGACCAGCTTGTCATGGGTCTTGCCGTCGCGCGTCGTGATTTCCAGACGCACGAAGCCCGGGCCGCCGTCCGGCCGCACCAGCGTCTTGTCCTCGACGGTGACGATGCGTCTGGCAAGCGCGCGCAGATCGGCACGCTGCAAGGCCGCATCGGTGAAATGACGCAGGCCCACTTCCCTGTCCTGAATCGCCGCCGCCACCATCCACGGGTTGCTGAACTGGGCTTCGACGACGGTCTTCGGATTCTGCTTCTTGTCCAGGGGCGCACCGAGCAGCATGATCTCGGCCGGCGGGCTGTAGACCCTGACGCCTTCAACGTCGCCCGGCTTGATGTCATTGGCCTTGACCAGGTCGAGGGCGCCATCGATCGCCACATGCCCTCCCCTGCAGCACGGATAGGGCTTCGGTGCGATGTCGAGGCCGGCGAAGCGGGTGCCCAGCCCGCCGAGCAAGGCGTCCTCGGAATATTTACCGCCGTGGTATTGCTTGAACAAGCCCTTGACGCCCTGCAGCACGTGGTCGGAGCCGACCACGCCACGTTTCGCCAGACGCGCCGACACGATGCCGCCGTAGGCAGCGAAGCCGGCACCGAGGCGCTTGGCATGCGTGCCGTCGATGCTGGCCTGGGCGTTGCCCGCAACCTGATGGTAAGCCAGTCCGACGGCGGCCACCAGCTGCTCGCGGGTCAGGCCCATCAGGCGCCCGGCCACCAGGGTGGCGGACAGGAAGCCGTACATCGGGGTCGGGTCCCAGCCGACGATGAAGGGCGAGATGCCGGGCGAGCCGGCGCGCGACAGGCGGCAGGCCGCATCGGTGCCGACCGCGACCGCGGTGATCAGCTCCTTGCCGCTGACGCGGCCGGTGAAGTCGGCCACCGCCAGCGCCACCGGAATCGTGACGCAGGAGGCGTGCATCAGTGCCGGCTCGTAGGTATCGTCGAACTCGAGGGCGGCCGCCATCGAGGCGTTCAGGCGGGCCGCCTTTTCCGCCGGCATGCGCTGCTTCGTGCCGAGCACCAGGCTTTCGGCCTTGCCGCCGGTTTCCCGGCTCCAGGCATACACCTGCTTGATGCCGTCCGCGCCGAGGGCCGGCAGCGCGACCGCCACCGTATCCAGGATCTGGGTTTTGGTGATGGCGACGACGTCCGCCGGCAAGTCCTCGAAACGGGTGTTCAGGCAATAATCGACCAGCGTGTACACGGCGTCGGGCAGCGGCGCCGCGCCCGGCCCCGCCTGCACGGGGGCCGCATCGGCAAAAGCCCAGGCCGGCACAGCCCAGCTCGATGCCATCAAGGCCGACAGTTGTACGAATTTTCTACGGCTCGTTTCCATGATCGTCTCCTTGATCAGGCCTTGCGTTTCCGGTCCCGGATCAGCATCCAGATCAGACCGCCCCAGGAGCCGGCGAAGCCGACCAGGTCGTAGTTGCGAATCGGCCGGAAGTCGGCATAGAACAACCCGGTCGATCCGATATACGCGGCAACCGTCAAGCCGAGACAGGCCGCAACAGCAATCCATTTACTCTTGTCCATCAGTTCACCTCGCTCTTGAATTTAACATCGCGCACGTCATGCTGATCGGCGATCCGGGCGCCGATGACCGGCTTGTACGCACGCTCGCCGTCCCACAGCCACAGCGGCTCGAGCTTCGGCTTCACCGCGGCATAGATCCAGCCGCTATAGGCCAGCAGCAGGACGCCGTTCATGAACAATTCCTGCGGCCCCGTGAACAACTGGCGCGGGGTGGCGACGATGAAGGTGTTGAGCCAGAAGATGTTCACCGTGGTCGGGAATTCGAGGATCAGGCCGAGCAGCGTGAAGCGGTTGAAGAAGAGCATGGCGCCGGTGACGATCTCGAGATACTTGATGGCCTGGTACAGATAGATGTTGGCGTTCGCCTGCACCCATTCGCCGCCGACGCCGGGGATCTCGGGCACATAAGCGGTCGCCGCATAACGGATACCGGAAAACAGCAGGTGCGCGCCGAAGTACAGGCGCAGCCAGTGAACGATGTAATACCAGGCTGACTTTTTGGACATTTCACTACCCCTCAGTTTGAAAAAACGGATCGCGATCAGAAGCGCCAGGTCAGGCCGGTCGTCACGGCGTTGACCGACTTGCCGGGATTCGGGCGCGGACTCTGGAACACGGGATAGCGTGCGGCACTGTCCTGCGACAGGTGGGTCACGGCGGCCATCAGCATCAGCCTGGGGTTGACATCGTAGGTGTAGGCGGCGCCGTAGTTCGATGCATCGGCGTTCGCGGTGCCGCTCGCATAGCGGCCATAGGTCATGCGCACCGCACCGCGCGCGGAGACCGGGATCACCACACCGATCAGCTTGACGGTTTCGGCATTGCCGTTCAGGACGCCGCCGCCTGCGGCACGGGTCGGATCGGTCGACTTGCGCCGGATATAGGTGAGATACGGCTGAACCGGGCCGGCCTGGTATTTGGCGCCGATCGCGAACTCGGAATTCGAGTCGGTGGGGCGGACGGTGGCGCTGCCGGGCGTACTGCCCGCTCTCACGTACAGCGCGCCGACCTGCAGGGGGCCGGCCACATAGTCGATGTTCGCTTCGACCAGGCTTGGCTGGGTGGCCGCGCCTTCGGCAAGGCTGTACGACAACTTGCCCTGCACGCCGGCCAGGCGCGGCGAGATATAGCCGATCGTGTTTTCCGTGCGCCCCGTCGGATTGATCATGAAGCCCGTCGATGTGCCGTTTCCGGATGCCACGCCGGGAGCCGGGGAGCCGAGGGTGGTCACCACCCCCCAGGCATCCATCGCCGGCAGCAGCATCGGATCGTAGGTCGGGAAGAAGGTATAGATCGGACCTTCCTGGCGGCCGAGGCGCAGCGCGCCGAAGTCCCTGTTCGCCAGCTCGACATAGGCCTGGCGGCCGAACACGCGGTTCGGGACGCCGTTGGTGGAACTCGAGGTACCCGTATCGAGGTTGATGCCGGCCTCGAGGCGGGCATTGAGCGCCCAACCCTGGCCCAGGTTTTCCCCGATCAGGAAGCCGAGCCGGGATCCCGCGCCGCCGGGGTGCATCGCGAGCCGCGACTGGCCCGAAGTGCGGTACTCGGCGAGCGCGATATCGGCGACGCCATAGATCTTGACGGTACTTGGCTGCGCCTCCGGGACGCTGGCGGTGGACTGGGCGAACGACGCGGCCGACGCGCACAAGGCGGCCATACCGGCTACTAACTTCTTCATGGTGTCTCCATTCTTTTCATGTGTAAGGCCGGACAAGGCCCCTTCTGCCAGACTGCGATCAGGTGGCGCAAACGTCACCCGATCGAATGAGTGCTGCTCGACTGTCGCGGCCCATCTGAGGTGGGCTCGGTGCGCAGTTCGGATAAAGATGGTCAGCGCGCTCCGGTAGGGACCGCGCCGGAAAGACTGCCTGGAATCGAAAACGCGCGCAGCACATGAGGGGTAAGGCTGGCCGGGCGTTTCCCTGTGCGGTTAGTTGGCGCATGGGGCATGGGATGGTCTCCGTATTATATTTACCAGAATTGTGCTCTGGAAGTTATGTTCTAGAATTCTCTACATCCGCGCGACATATTGCAACCGGAAACTGTGCATGGCTGCTATACGCTTTTTGCATTGGAGCAGCCCGCATCCGCGCGGGCGAACACCGGACGCGGGCGGCAGGCTCAGGCTACGGCGGGCGCGCGCTGCTTCAGCATGTCCAGCGCGACGTCGACGATCATGTCTTCCTGGCCGCCCACCATGCGGCGCGTGCCCAGCTCCACCAGGATGTCGAAGGCCGGGATGCCATATTTCGCCGCCGCCGCTTCGGCATGGCGCAGGAAGCTCGAATACACGCCGGCATAGCCCAGCGCCAGGGTCTCGCGGTCGACCCGCACCGGGCGCTCCTGCATCGGGCGCACGATGTCCTCGGCCGCGTCGATCAGCATCTTGACGTCGCAGCCGTGCTTCAGTCCCATGCGGTCGGCGGCGGCGATGAACACTTCCAGCGGCGCATTGCCGGCGCCCGCTCCCATGCCGGTCAGGCTGGCGTCGATGCGGTCGCAGCCGTGTTCCAGCGCCACCAGGGAATTGGCGACGCCCAGGCTCAGGTTGTGGTGCGCGTGCATCCCGGTCTGAGTTTCCGGCTTCAGCACGTCCTTGAACGCCTTGAAGCGCTCGGCGATGTCGAGCATGTTCATGGCCCCGCCCGAGTCCACCACATACACGCACTGCGCGCCGTAGCTTTCCATCAGCCTGGCCTGCTGCGCCAGGCCGGCCGGGGTGTTCATGTGACTCATCATCAGGAAGCCGACCGTGTCCATGCCCAGTTCGCGCGCATACTCGATGTGCTGGCGCGAGATGTCCGCCTCGGTGCAATGGGTAGCCACCCGCACGATGCGTGCGCCGGCGTCGTAGGCGTTCTTCAGGTCGTGGATGGTGCCGATGCCCGGCAACAGCAGGGTCGCCACTTTGGCGTGCGTGATACTGCCGGCCACCGCCTCGATCCATTCGAGGTCGGTGTGCGCGCCGAAGCCGTAGTTGAAGCTCGAGCCGCGCAGGCCGTCGCCGTGCGCCACCTCGATCGAATCGACCTTCGCCGCGTCCAGCGCGCGGGCGATGCGCACGGCCTGCTCCAGCGAATATTGATGGCGCACCGCGTGCATGCCGTCACGCAGGGTGACGTCCGAAACATAGATCTTCTTGTCGTGCTTAAACATGGTTGTCTCCGTCAAGCCTTATACCGCCAGTGCGGCGGCGGACATGCTGGCGGCGATGCGTTCGGCGGTCGCCATCGCAGCGCTGGTCATGATGTCGAGATTGCCCGCATATGCCGGCAGGTAGTGGGCGGCGCCTTCGACCTCGAGGAAGATCGACACCTTGAGGCCGGCCTGGCGGCCGAGGCCCGGCAGGTTCGGCGCGTTCTCCGGGCCGAAGCGCTCGAACTGCACCTCCTGCTTGAGACGGTAGCCGGGCACGTAGGACGCCACGTCGGCGGCCATGGCGCGCACCGAGGCGCGGATCGCTTCCTGGTCGGCGTCGAGCGCGGCCAGGCAGTACACCGTGTCGCGCATGATCAGCGGCGGCTCGGCCGGGTTCATGATGATGATCGCCTTGCCCTCGCGCGCGCCGCCGACCTCGACGATCGCACGCGAGGTGGTTTCGGTGAACTCGTCGATATTCGCGCGCGTGCCCGGCCCCGCCGACTTGCTCGCGATCGAGGCCACGATCTCGGCGTAGTGCACCGGGGCGACCCGTGCCACCGCGGCCACCATCGGGATGGTCGCCTGGCCGCCGCAGGTGACCATGTTGACGTTCGGCGCGTCGACGTGCTTGTCGCCGTTGACCACCGGGATGCAGTACGGACCGATCGCGGCCGGGGTCAGGTCGACCATGCGCAGCGACGGGCGCAGGCCGCGCAGGAAGGCGTCGTTCCTGACGTGGGCGCCGGCCGAGGTGGCGTCGAACACGATGTCGATCTCGTCGAACACCGGCAGCCGCGCCAGGCCTTCCACGCCTTCGTGGGTGACGGCCACGCCCATGCGCGCGGCGCGCGCCAGTCCGTCGGAAGCCGGATCGATGCCGACCATGGCACCCATCTCGATATGCTTGCCGTGACGGAGGATCTTGATCATCAGGTCGGTACCGATATTGCCCGGACCGATGATGGCGACCCGTTTCTTTGTCTGTTGCGTCATGCTGAAATCCTTTGTCATTGTCCGAATACGGCGCGCAGCTCGCCCAGGCCGTCGATGCGCGCGACGAACTGGTCGCCCGGCGCCACCGCCGCCATCGGGCCGAGCGCCCCGGTCAGCAGCACGTCGCCGGCGCGCAGCGGGGTGCCGACGCGCACCATCATGTCGGCCAGCCACACTGCCGCGTTGAGCGGATTCGCCAGGCAGGCGGCGCCGCTGCCGGCGGACACCGTTTCGCCGCGCCGCTCCATCGTCATCGCGCAGTTCACCAGGTCGAGGCGTCCCAGCTTCACCGGCCGGGAACCCAGCACGAACACGCCGGAGGACGCGTTGTCGGCCACCGTGTCGAGCAGCTTGATGTCCCAGTTCCCGATGCGGCTGCCCACGACCTCGATGGCCGGCAGCGCATAGGCGGTGGCGGAGACAAGGTCGGCGAAGGTGTGGCGCTCGTGCGTGAGGTCGCGTTCCAGCACCAGCGCGATCTCGGCCTCGACCTTCGGCTGCAGGGTGCGCGCCAGCGGGATTTCCTCGCCGTCGCCGAAGGCCATATCGGCGAACAGCATGCCGAAGTCCGGCGAATCGACGCCCAGCTGCTTCTGCACGGCGTTCGAGGTCAGGCCGATCTTGCGCCCGACCACGCGCGCGCCGGCTTCGATGCGGCGCTGCACGTTGTGTTGCTGCACCGCGTAGGCGGCGACGACCGGGTCGAGCTCGCCGGCCGCGGCCAGGATGCGTTCGCGCAGCGGCGCGCACGGGGCGCGCCCCTGCTCCGCCGCCCACAGGACGTCGGCGATGTCGCTGATCTGTTGTTGGTTCATCGTGTGTCCTTCAAAATAAGGCGTGGATCTGCGCCGGCGTCAGCCGAGCTTGAACTCGGCGCGAATCGCCGCGCTGTGCTCGCCCAGCACCGGCGCCGCGCGCGTGGTCGGGCCGCGTGCGCCATCGATGCTCACCGGGCGGTGAATGCCGATCATCTTTCCATGCTCGGGGTGGGCGATCTCGTAGAAGGTCCGCAACTGCCGCACCTGCGGGTCCTCCATCACCTCCGGGATCGTGTTGACGGGGGAAAAAGGCACGTCGCTGCGGGCCAGCCGCTCGCACCATTCGTCCCGCGTGCGGGTACGGAAAGTCCGGGCGACATCCTGGTTCAGCTCCGCGTAGTGACGGGTGCGCAGTTCCGGGGTCAGGAAGCGGCTGTCCTCCAGCAGGTCGGGCCGTTCGATGACCGCGACGAAGGCCTGCCAGAATTTCTCCACCGATGACAGGTGCACCGCCACCAGGCGCCCGTCGGCGCAGGGGAAGGCGTGCGATTGCGAGATCGCCACGCGGGTCTGCGGTGTCGGTACGGCGCCGAGCCGGGTGTATTGCGCGAAGCCCTCCGGTGAAAAGGCGATCGAGGCTTCCAGCATGTTGACTTCGACCCGCGCGCCCTTGCCGGTACGGTGGCGCTGCATCAGCGCGCCGAGGATGCCGTAGCTGGCATACATGCCGGTGATGTTGTCGGAAATGGTAGGGCCGTTCATTGCCGGCTGCGCCGGATCGAGCATCAGGCTGGCCAGTCCGGACAGGCCCAGCGCCACCGCGTCGTAGCACGGGCGGTCGGCGTAGGGACCCTCGCTGCCGAAGCCGGTGATCGAGCACCAGACCAGGCGCGGATTGATGTCATTGAGCGCCGCCTCGGTCAGCCCGAGGCGCGCCATCACGCCTGGGCGGTAGTTTTCCAGCAGGACGTCGGCGCGCGCCAGCAGGGCCAGGAGTTCGGCCTTGCCCGCTTCGCTTTGCAGGTCGAGCTGGATGCTTTCCTTGTTGCGGTTGTAGGAGGCGAAATGCGGGCTGTACAACTTGCCCGCGTGGCGGCGGAACGGGTCCCCGCCGTTCGGATGCTCGACCTTGATGACGCGCGCGCCGAGGTCGGCCAGCATCATGCCGGCCAGCGGCGCGGTCAGGACCGTGCCGAGTTCGATGACCAGAATGCCTTCGAGGGCGTGATTCATGGGTGGCTCCTGCTTATCAGCTGTAATGTTTCAGGATCTGGCGCGCGAGCGTGGTGCGCAGCACCTCGGTCGGCCCCTCGGTGACGCGATAGCTGCGCAGGTCGCGCCAGAAGCGCTCGATCGGCGTGTCCTCGGTCAGTCCCATGCCGCCGTGCAGCTGCATGCAGGCGTCGATGATGCGCCAGCCCGCCTCCACGCCGAAGGTCTTGATCATGAAGGTTTCCATGCGCGCGTCGACACCGGCGTCGTTCTTGCGCGCCGCGTCGTACACCAGCAGGCGGGTGCAATACAGTTCGGTGAAGGCGTCGGCGATCATCCACTGCACGCCCTGGCGCTCGGCCAGCACTTCGCCAAAGGTCTTGCGCTGGTGCGCGTACTCGGCCGTCAGCGCCAGGCAGCGCCCGGCCGCGCCGCAGGCGTGCGCCCCCTGGCGCACCCGGCCGTAATTGATATAGCCCTGGGCCAGCGCGAAGCCGCGCCCCTCCTCGCCGACCAGGTTGGCCAGCGGGACGTCGACATCCTCGAAGCTGATTTCGCTCGGCATGTCGCCCATCAGGGTCTTTTCGGAGCTCGCCAGCGTCACGCCGGGGGCGTCCATGTCGACCAGGAAGCAGGAGACGCCGCCACGCGCGCCCTTTTCCGGATCGGTCACCGCCATCACGACGGCGAAATCGGCGGCCGCGGCGCGCGTGATGTAGCGCTTGACGCCGTTCAGGCGGTAGCCGGTCTCGGTGCGCACGGCGCGCATGCGCATCATCGACGGGTCGGAGCCGGCGTCGGGTTCGGTCTGGGCGAAGCAGGAGCGCTTGGTGCCGTCGAGCACCGGCTGCAGGTAGCGTACGCGCTGCTCCGGGTTCAGGCCGAGCAGGATCGGGCCGATCATCGGGCCGAAGATGCCGTGGTCGCGCACCCAGGAAGCGACGGTGCTGCGCCCGACCTCTTCCCAGAACACGGCCAGCGCCAGCAGCGGCAGGCCCTGGCCGCCGAATTCCTCGGGCACGTCCATCAGCCAGAAGCCGGCCTGTTTCGCGCGTTCGCGCAGGGCCGCCGCCTGGTCCGGCGGCAGCATGCCGTTGGCCCCGACGGCGTGTTCGAGCGGGATCAGTTCGCGGTCGACGAAACGGCGGATCGAATCGCGAAATTGCAGCAGCTCCTCGGGGAGCGAGTCATGGGGGGTCAAGTCGAGCATAAGTGGCTTTGGGCGAAATGAAGGAACGGGGGTCGGATCAGGCCGCGGCTTCCTGGCCCGGCTGTTTCGGCAGCGGCGCCGCGTCGTGCAGCGAGCGCCAGGCCTTGGTCAGCTGCCCCGCCTCCTGCAGCTCCAGCTCCCGGAAGAACAGCTTGCGCAGGGTGACGATGCCCATGTCGGAACGGCCGAGGATCTCGTCCTCGCGTGCGGTAATGCGCGCCTGGCCCCGGATCGACAGGTAGTCCTGGGCAGCGGTCAGGCCGACGAAGCTGTCTTCCGGATTCTTCCATTCGCGTGAGGCGAACAGCTCGTCGTGGTGCTCGGCCGGGTCGTACTTGCCGTACTTGGCGAAGTAGTCCCTGAAGCGCGCGCGCGCCTCCTCGCTGGCGCCGGGCTGCTGGCCGTAGATCATGAAGCGGGTCGTGTTCTGCTCGTCGTTCGGGATCATCCACACGAACACGTCGATCCATGGGTCGTCCGGGGTCAGGCCGGGCACGGTGACGTGGTTGTTGTTCGGGAAGGTCCAGTCGCTGACGCGCACGTTGCTCTCCGAGCGCTTGGCGGTCTGGCGGATGCCCGACGAGGTTTCCTGGTACGACAGCTCGGGAATCGCCCCGGTCACGGCGGCGCCGAACGGGCCGACCGTCAGCGCCATGTGCACGAAGCTCACATGGACGGCGTCGAGCGAGTTTTCGACTTGCTGGAACCAGTTGTTGTCCCAGCGTTCGCGGCCGTTGGCGACCAGGCTGCCCTCGCGCTCGAGCAGGAGCTTGCGCGGCAGGTCGAATTCCGGCGCCTCGCCCTCGCCCATCCAGGCAAAGACCAGGCCCATGTATTCCCTGACCGGATAGCCCGGAATTTTGGTGCGCGGCATGCCGGTGTTGGCTTCGGCGGGACGGTTGACGCAGGCGCCCTTGCCGTCGAATTGCCAGCCGTGGTAGATGCAGCGGATTTCCTCGCCCACCACCCAGCCGGTATGCAGCAGCGTGCGGCGGTGTGCGCAGCGTCCGCCGACCAGGTGCAGGGCGCCGCTGTCGCCGCGGTACAGCGTCAGTTCCTCGCCCATGATCAGCAGCGGGATGGCGGCGCCCGGCGCCACGTCCTCGGCCAGCGCGACCGGCTGCCAGAACTTGCGCAGCAGGCGCCCCATCGGCTTGCAGCGGCTGCATTCGGTCAGTTGCTTGAATTGTTGGGCGCGCTCTTCGCGCCGCTGGTCCTGGATATTGTCCATGTTGGTCTCCGTGTGGATGTTTAAGAACGTTCGACCGGCTCGCCGAGCAGCTCGGTCAGGAGTTCCTGTTCTTCGCCGTAGCGGGTCACGCGGGTCGCGCGCGCATAGTCCTTGATGTCGCGCGGGTCGTGCTTGCCCGGGGTCCAGGTCGGATACTTGTGGCGCAGGCCGGCATCGACCGCCATATCGGCGCCGGTCATGCAGGATGATTCGTCCGAAGCCAGGAACACCGTGGCCCAGGCCAGATCGGAGGCGCGCGGGAAGCGGCGCAGCGGCAGCTGGTCGAGGTATTCCTGGCGCGAATAGAAGCCGCGCCGCGCCGGCTGCTGCCAGTCCGGGTCGAACATCTCGTCGCGCATCGTGGTCCAGAGCTGGTGTTCCATCGAGCAGGGCGTGACGGTGTTCACGCGGATGCCGTGATGGGCCAGGTCCATCGCGGCGGAACGGGCGAAGTTCAGGAGCGCCGCCTTGGCCGCGCAGTAGGCGGCGCCGTCGGCCTCGCCGAAATGGGCGGCGGTCGACATCACATGGATGATGCTGCCCTGCGCCCCGCAGGCGAGCATGGCGCGTGCGCCGTGCCGGGTGGCGAGCAGGCCGGCGGTGGCGAAACTGGCCACCGAATCGTTCCAGTCATCGAGCTCCATGCCCAGCACGTCGTCCCAGTGCACCCGCCCCGCCATGTTCACCACGATATCAAGGCGGCCGTAACGTTCGACGGTGGTGGCGACGATGCGCCCGACGTCGGCGTCCTTGCGCGCATCGCCCGCCAGGCTCATCGCTTCCCAGCCGCGCTCGCGGATGAAGCCGGCCGTCGCGGCGGCGGCTTCTTCCTTCACGTCGGTGACGCAGACGCTGGCGCCTTCACGCGCCAGGAAGTGGGCGATGGTGCCGCCGATGTTCGGTCCTGCGCCAAACACGATGGCGACTTTGTTCTTCAATCTGTCCATGGTTCTACTTGTCTCCAGGTTGCCTGACCAGCGTTTCTCGGCGGTCAACGTCTGGCATTGTTAGCTTTGCGCCCTGGCGATACAAGTCGAATACCTTCAAGGCTACTATGCGGAATTTGCATCGGTCGGTGGCGGCAGGCGCAGGGGACGGACCGGCCACATTCAAAATTTATTGAATTCTCATTCTAGAACGATATAATCAGAAAAACGCCAGCCGGTCCGTACTTCCTGCGGCGCCACAACAATCATTCACGAAGAGACAGCGAGACACATATGCAAGCCACTCCCCCAACAAGGCAAATCGACGGCGCCCGCTTCCGCGAGGTGCTCGGCAGCTATCCGACCGGTGTCGCGATCGTCACCTGCACCGACGAACACGGCGCTCCGGCCGGGATGGTGATCGGCACCTTTACCTCGGTCTCGCTCGATCCGCCGCTGATCGGCTATCTGCCGATGAAGACTTCACGCACGTTTGCGCGCATGCGCGGCTCGCCAACCTTCTGCGTGAACATCTTGGCGGCCGACCAGGAAGCGGTGTGTCAGCATTTCGCCTCGCCGGCCGAGGACAAGTTCGCCGGGCTGGCATGGCACGCCAGCCCGGCCGGCAATCCGGTCCTCGACGGCGTCGTGGCCTGGATCGACTGCGACTACGCGAGCGTGACCGAGGTAGGCGACCATTACATCGTGCTGGGCGGCGTGCTCGGCATGCAGCTGGAACGGGATACGGCGCCGCTGCTGTTCTTCCAGCGCGGCTACGGACGCTTCTCGCCGGGGCCCCTGGTCGCGGCTGCGGAGCGCGAAACCATCGAGGCGGTGCAGCTGGCCGAGATCGGCCGCGACGAGATGGAAGCCGTGGCCACGGAGCTGAACGCGGAATGCAGCATCATCGCGGCGGTCGGCGGCGACGTCGTCTACGTGGCGGTGGAAAACCAGTCACCCTACTTCCGCCTGCGCAGCCGTCTGGGCTTTCGGGTGCCGTGCGCGCCGCCGCTGGGTCCCCTGTTCGTGGGCAGCCCGGGGGCGCCGGGCGACGACGAGTGGCTGAAGCGCCTGGGCCGTCCGGACCAGGAAACGATAGCCAGTGCGCTGGCCCAGCTCGAACGGGTGCGCAGCCGCGGCTGGTCGATCGCGCTGCAGGGTGCGGGCGAGGACGAAAACCTGGACGAGATGGTGGCGCTGTACTCGAATCCGCACCGCACCCCCGGCCAGGAGCGGCGCCTGCTGGCAGCGGCCAAGGCACGCGCCGGCCTGCACGAGCCGGCCGAATTGCTGGACCACGTCAGCTACGACGTGCGCCACCTGTCGGTACCGGTGCGCGACGCCGGCGGGCAGGTCCTGCTGGTGCTGCGGCTGAGCGCCTTGCCGCCCGCGGCGGACCTGGACCGGATCCGGCAGTGGCTGGCGCGCCTGCAGCTGTCGGCGGCGCGCCTGGAGCAGACGATCGCGGCGCGCCGCGAACACTGCCGGGCGGCGCGGCTACACGCCTGAGCGGGCGGGCGCGGCGGCCTCCACGCTGGTTCGACGGACGCCGCGCATGGGCGGTACACTATTGCGTTTCACGGTAACACCTGACCAGGATTGCTGAGCCAGTATGGAGATTTCCCAGATCCGCCACTTCGTGCGCATCGCCGAGACCGGCAGTTATATCAAGGCGGCCGACCTGCTCGACATCGGTCAGTCGACCCTGAGCCGCCAGGTGCGCGCGCTCGAGGTCGAGCTGCGCGCCAGCCTGTTCTACCGTCATGGGCGCGGCGTCCTGCTGACCGAGGCCGGCAAGAAGTTCCTCGAGTATGCCCGCGGCGTCCTGCACCTGATGGACTCGGCCGCCATCGCGGTCCGCGACTCAGAGTCGGCCTTCTCCGGCCAGCTCGCGATCGGCATGGCGCCGAGCATCGGACGCGCCGGCATACCGACGCTGTTGCCGAAACTGGTCGCGCTGTATCCGCGCGCGACGATCAGCGTGGTCGAAGGGCTGTCCGGCGCGCTGTACGACGCGGTGCTGCTGGGCCAGCTCGATTTCGCGCTGCTCTACAACCCCGCCGCGTCGCCGAACATCAAGATCACGCCGATCATCACCGAACCTCTGTACCTGATCGGCGCCAATCCGGTCGGCGCCGATCACGCCCAGGTCACGCTGTCCGCCGTCGCCGAGCTGCCGCTGATTCTCCCGCATGGAAATCACTCGATCCGGGTCGCGGTCGAGTCGGCCGCGGCGCGCCTGGGACTGGGAGTGAACGTCACGCTGCAGGTCGATGCGTCTTACTCGACCATGGAGCTGGTGGCGCAGGGCATGGGTTATTCGATCATGCCGCGCCTGGTCGGACGGGGCGCGGGCCTGCCCCCACTGTCATGGCAGAAGATCGAGCAACCATCCCTGGAAACCACGCTGTGCATGGTGCTGCCGGGGCAGCAGCCCAGCAATCCGCTGGTTACCGCAGCGGCGGAGGTGGTGCGCAGCGGCTTGAGCGAGCTGCTGGCCGGCTAGCATCTCCGGGCCCCGGCCGCTGCCGGCTCATTCCAGGAACAGGTTGGCCACGGTCTGGCGCAGCCAGCGGTTCGACACGTCGGCATGATAGCGCTCGTGCCAATGCTGCTTGACCTGGAAGCTGGGCAGCGCGACCGGCACCGGCAGCAGGCGTACCGCTTCGCTCGCCGCCACCTCGCTGGCATAGCGGAAAGGCACGATCGCCAGCAGTTCGGTCTGCGCCACGATGCGCGCGACGCCCAGGAAACTGGGCAGCTTGAGCGCGATCTTGCGCTCGACGCCAGCCTGCGCCAGGCTCTTGTCGACGATCGCATGCCCCGTGCCCGAGCTCAGGACGCGGATGTGCGATTCCCGCCGCAGCGTGTCGAGGCTGAGTGACTCGCCCACGCGCGGATGGGCGGCCGCCACCAGGCACACGAACTGCTGGTCGAACAAGACCTGCTGGTAGAACCCGGCCTCCAGGTGCGGCATGAAACCGACCGCCAGGTCGACGCTGCCGTCGGCCAGCTCGGCCGGACTGTCCTGCGAAATCTTCGAGATCTCCACGTGGATGCCGGGGCCGATCTCGCGCAGGTGGTTCAACAGTCGCGGCAGCAGCACGATCTCGCTGATATCCGTCATGCAGACACGGAATTCCCGCAGGCTGCCGGCGGGGTCGAACACGGGCTGATCCTCCAGGGCATGCTGCAGCGCCTGCATGGCGCGGCGCACGTCCTCGATCGCGTTCTGCGCGCGCGGTGTCGGCACCATGCCCTTGGCCGTCCGGCTGAACAGGCGGTCGTTGAAATGGCCGCGCAATTTGCCCAGTCCAAGGCTGACGGTCGACTGGGGCAGGCCGAGATTGCCGGCCGCGCGGGTCACGTTGCCGGTCTTGTAGATCTCGTCGAAGATCGACAGCAGCTCGAGGTCGAAACCCATTTCGTCTCCATTATTTAATTTTCTGATTATCTTAATCAGGTTTCATCGGTTTCTCAAATAGAGATCAATGGGCACACTGTTTCCATTCAAAAAACGAAAGGAGACCACCCATGAATCCGATTGACTCCGCACTGCCGTCCGTGATCGTCGCCGGCGCCGGCATCGGCGGCATCGCAGCCGCGCTGTCGCTCTCGCAACTCGGTCTGCGCGTGACCGTGCTGGAGCAGGCCGCCGAGCTGGGCGAGATCGGCGCCGGCCTGCAACTCGGCCCGAATGCCTTTGCCGCGCTCGATGCCCTCGGCGCCGGCGAGCTGGTGCGCGAGCGCGCGGTGTTCACCGAGCGCCTGGTGATGATGGACGCGGTCGACTGCGGGGTGGTGGCCAGTTTCGAGGTCGGCGAGGCCTTCCGTGCGCGCTTCGGCAATCCGTACGCCGTGATCCACCGCGCCGACATCCATGCCGCCATCCTGGAGCAGGTGCGCGGCAATCCGCACATCGAGCTGGTGACCTCCTGCCATATCGCATCGATCGACCAGGACGAGCACGGCGTGACGGTGACCGACAGCAGCGGCCGCCGCTTCGAGGCCGGCTACCTGATCGGCTGCGACGGCGTGAAGTCGGTGGCGCGCGAGGCGGTGCTCGGCGACGACGTGCGCGTTTCCGGGCACGTGGTCTACCGCGCCGTGGTGCCGGTTGCCGACATGCCCGAGGAGCTGCGCATGAACGCCCCGGTGGTCTGGGCCGGGCCCAACTGCCACCTGGTGCATTACCCGCTGCGCGGCGGCGAGCAGTACAACCTGGTCGTCACTTTCCACAGCCGGGAACAGGAAACCTGGGGCGTGACCGACGGCAGCAAGGAAGAAGTGCTGTCCTACTTCACCGGCATTGCCGAGCTGCCGCGCAAGCTGCTCCACCTGCCGTCGAGCTGGCGCCGCTGGAGCACCGCCGACCGCGATCCGGTCGACAACTGGACGCGCGGCCGCATCACGCTGCTCGGCGACGCCGCCCATCCGATGATGCAATACCTCGCGCAAGGTGCCTGCATGGCGCTCGAAGACGCGGTCACCCTGGGCGCGGCGGTGCGCCGCTGCGACTACGACATGGAGGCGGCCTTCGCGCTGTACCAGCGCTCCCGGATCGCCCGTACCGCGCGGGTGGTGCTGTCGGTGCGCGAAATGGGCCGCCTGTATCACGCCGCCGGCGTCGAGCGCCTGGTCCGCAACGACCTGTGGAAAGGCCGCGACGCCGCCGGCTTCTACGATGCCCTGGCCTGGCTGTATGACTGGAACGCCGCAGGCTGCCTGGCCGGCGATGCTTGAGAACCAAGGAGAACGGAATATGAAAAACGATCTGCTCGAAGCGCGCCGCGCGCTCTACCAGGACATGCAAGCCCAGCACCTGTCGCCCTTGTGGGAATCGCTGCACACGCTGGTGCCGCGCCAGCCCGCGCCCGATTACGAGGCTGCGCTGTGGCGCTACCAGGACATCCTGCCGCACCTGAAACGGGCCGGCGAGGTGATCTCGGCCGAGGAAGCCGTACGCCGCGTGCTGGTGCTTGAAAATCCGGGCCTGGCCGGCAGTGCCTCGATCACCAGCTCGCTGTACGCGGGCCTGCAGCTGATCCTGCCCGGCGAGGTCGCGCCGGCCCACCGCCATACCCAGTCGGCGCTGCGCTTCATCGTCGAGGGCAAGGGCGCCTACACGGCGGTGGACGGCGAGCGCACCATGATGCACCCGGGCGACTTCATCCTGACGCCGTCCTGGACCTGGCACGACCACGGCAACCCGGGCATCGACGGCGTCAGCGAGCCGGTCGTCTGGCTCGACGGCCTGGACATCCCGCTGACGCGCTTCTTCAACGGCGGCTTTGCCGAAAACGGCGACAGCGCCAGCCAGCCGATCGCGCGTCCGGAGGGACGCAGCCTCGCGGCCTACGGCCACAACATGGTGCCGGTGCGCCAGCTGCACGCCGGCAGCAGCTCGCCGATCTTCAACTACCCCTACGAGCGCTCGCGCGAGGCGCTCGAGACACTGCGCCGCCAGCAGGAAATCGACGCGTGGATCGGGGTCAAGCTGCGCTACGTGAACCCGCTCACCGGCGGCGCGCCGATGCCGACCATCGGCGCCTGCATGC
The DNA here is from genome assembly GCF_051233485.1 of Massilia sp. LXY-6. Classification (NCBI taxonomy): domain Bacteria; kingdom Pseudomonadati; phylum Pseudomonadota; class Betaproteobacteria; order Burkholderiales; family Oxalobacteraceae; genus Massilia; species Massilia sp. LXY-6. The sequence goes on along the minus strand of NZ_JBKFGF010000058.1, from coordinate 1,802 downwards.
AGCTGTTGCCGGCCGGCTTCCGCGGCCTGCCCCACCGCAGCACCGACGGCACCGTCTACAGCGTGGTCGAAGGCCACGGCGTGGCCACCATCGGCGGACGCCGCTTCGACTTCGCGCCGCGCGACATCTTCGTCGTCCCGTCCTGGTCCACCCTGGTCCTCGAGGCCAGCGAGGACGTCGTGCTGTTCAGTTTTTCCGACCGCCCGGTGCTGCAGGCGATCGGCCAGCTGCGCGAAGAATTCCTGCCCGAATAACCGAACCACCTTGAGCGAAAAACCATGAACGACAACTTCATCATCCCGGCCCAACGCATCGTCGGCCTCCCCGTCAACGGCAGCGAGGCCAGCTTCCCGGTACGCCGCATCTACTGCGTCGGCCGCAACTATGCCGCCCACGCCCGCGAGATGGGCTTCGATCCCGAGCGCGAGCCGCCCTTCTTCTTCTGCAAGCCGAACGACGCCGAGTCGGTCGTGCCGGTGCCGGCCGGCGCCAGCGTCGCGCTGCCCTACCCGCCGCGCACCGAGAATTACCACTACGAGATCGAACTGGTGGTCGCGATCGGCAAGACCGGCCGCGATATCGCCCCGGAAGACGCCGCCGGCCATATCTTCGGCTATGCCGTCGGCCTGGACATGACCCGGCGCGACCTGCAGATGCGCATGCGCGAACAGGGCCGCCCGTGGGAGATCGGCAAGGCTTTCGATTACTCGGCGCCGATCGGTCCGATCACCCGGGTCGCCGACTGCGGCCTCCTCGAGGCCGGCGCGATCGCACTGAGCGTCGACGGCAAGACCGTGCAGAGCAGCGATCTGGCCAAGTTGATCTGGAACGTCAGCGAAACCATCGCCCAGCTCTCGACCCTGTTCGAACTGCGCCCGGGCGATCTGATCATGACCGGAACCCCGGAAGGCGTGGGCGCGGTGCGGCCCGGCCAGCGCATGGTCGGCACGGTCGACGGCCTGACGCCGATCGAGGTCGAGGTCCTCTGAGATGAAGCTGCATACCTATTTTCGTAGTTCCGCGTCCTACCGGGTGCGCATCGCCATGAACCTGAAGGGCCTCGATGCCGACCAGGCCTATGTGCATCTGTCGAAGAACGGCGGCGAACAGTTCGGCCCGGATTTCGACGCACTGAATCCCCAGCACCTGCTGCCCGTGCTGGAGGACGACGGCCTGGTACTGCCGCAGTCGCTGGCCATCATCGAATACCTCGACGACACGCACCAGGGCATTCCGCTGCTGCCGGCCGATGCGCGCGGCCGCGCCCGGGTGCGCGCGCTGTCGCAGGCGATCGCCTGCGACATCCACCCGATCAACAACCTGCGCGTGCTGAAGTATCTAAGCCAGGAGCTGGGCGCCACGGACGAGCAGAAGAATGCCTGGTACCGGCACTGGGTGGCCCTCGGCTTTGCCGCGCTCGAAAGGCAGCTGGCGCAAAGCCCCGACACCGGCCTGTTCTGCCATGGCGATACGCCGACCATGGCCGATTGCTGCCTGGTACCGCAACTCTACAACGCGCGGCGCTTCGATTGCGACCTGGCGGCCTACCCGACCGTCGTCGCCATCGGCGCGCGCTGCGAAGCCCTGGAAGCGTTTGCGCAGGCGCGGCCGGACACGCAGCCCGACGCGCACTGAGCGGCACAGGGGGCGAAAGAGATGACATTCCCGGTTGCGCACACGACGCTTCTCGAACAATACGGTCCGCGCGAAGCGATGGAATACGACGTCGTCATCGTCGGCGGCGGCCCGGCCGGCTTGTCAAGCGCAATCCGGCTGAAGCAGCTGGCCTCGGAACAGGGCCG
>NZ_JBKFGF010000057.1:0-33376 GCF_051233485.1 Massilia sp. LXY-6 | reverse complement strand
CGTCTCGAGACCCCGCACCAGACGCGAAAAATACCTGAATTCGACCACCGTGGCATCCGATGCTGGTTTGTCGTCTCGACTCGGGCGCAAAACCTATTTGTTCAGCGCTTCCCTAAGCAGAATTGCGCGCAACACAAGCGCAAAACAGAAAGCAATGTCGAGGATTAGAGTGCCTATGAACAGCTTGTCTTCTACGAACGCGAGCTGCCGCTCTACGGAAACCCCCTGGCGTGTCAAACAAGTACGCAACCGGAAAGCCACCCTTGCATACGGGTTCATAGCAGGGGCGGCAGCGCTTGGCCACAAAAATTTCCATACTCGGCCAATTCGGGGCCTAGGCGCTCAACAGATACCGACAGAAGTGCTCATTTTATTCTGTAATTGGAAATGCCCAGGAAAGATGGCTTGAAGGTTTACTTCTGTTCGTGGCTGAAATATGAGGTAGTGGTCAGCTCCTGATATCCATGTGTTCACTAGCCGATTGGGTTAAAACCGCGTCGGTTAGCCGCTATACAAGTTTAAGAACTTGTCGAGTAAGCCCTTCTCTTGTCAGTTCATTGTCCTAATATTTTCCAGATTACTCACTATAAACACCTATTCTATTTGATTAAAATCGTAACATTAAATTTTTGTAATGTTACGATTTTGTGTATATTCGATATTTACATGTCAACAAAAATCGTTATCATCGGCGCTTCTCTCGTCGCTGTGCAATCTGAATCGCCTACAAGTGAGTACAGATTTCACTAACTCTTGTTGAGCATTAAACGTAATGAAGGTTTTTGCTACCACGTCCATGCCGACCGCTATCTCAGCGATTATCGCTGTAATACTAGTGGCAGCATGTACTCACCATGATCTTTCGCAAACTGCTAGGGTTGACATTGGCAGCAATGTTCTTTTAAAGGACTATGCGCTTGTATGCAAGCAACCTTCGGAAGAACTTAACAATATAGCCAAAAATAATGGAAAGGACCTGCGGGACCTTTATGAAAAAATATTTAGGCACGAAGGATGTTATGACGCATCCTCGTTTGAACAGGGACAATGGAAAGTTTTAGCAAGAAACGACACACAATTACTCATCAAAATGCAAGGGCGTGCAGGCGAATATTGGGTTTCAAATATGCATATTAGCTTAGGTGAGCTATCTGCAGTTAAGGCTGAGAAAACTCCTTTTCAATCGAGTTTATAATTTTCCCGCTAGATCTTGAAATATTTGAGTAAGTCCGGCTCGTCGTTGATCTTTAAGAATATGTGGTTCAAAGAACGTGCAGCATCCATGCCCGATACGTTCTTCTTTTAGCCTGGACTCGAGTCTAGGATGTGTCGAAGCACATTGACTTACTAATTGCTTAGCTGCCTTCCAGAATGGCTATTACTAAGCAGAAAATGAATATTTACATCAAAAAAGGGAGATTTGCGTGATCGCAACCATGAAAAGGAAAATGGCACATCCCAGCTTTGTATTGCTCAGTATTATATTTTTCGCGTGGCTTGCTGTATCGCATTTTGACATGCATACAGAATGGCGGAAAAAGCCGAGGACCTTGCCGACGCTGGTGTCGACCTTAGAAAAATACCGATTATATAGTGGTAGCTACAGGGTTAACGAAATTCCCTGGATTTTCGACGGCGGCACGCGCACTCGAGGGAAAGTGTTAGCTACATGGAACGCTGATTCAGCGGCCACAAAAGCTGCCTGTAACAATGAATGGGCTAAGGATAGAGCGTATTTTCTGCTTTGTGGCGCTCTTGAAGATAATATGATTCTCGCTGTCGATGTCGACAACACTGATCCTGCACTTATCGTATATGTTCCTGTCGCGCGACGAGCGAAGATCCTGTCTGGTCAGGACGTTGTATTCACTGCCGGGCATGTAACTTGGGACGGTTCAGTTCAGTTCTTGCCGAAATTCGTTCATGCCTTTCCCAACTAAGGACTTCCTTCGCTAGTCCGTTCCTGCCTGGAGGAAGCCAAGGCTCGATCATCGTGGTTTTAGTTTTCTCGGCTTTGCCGCCGTTTCGAATCCAACCAGGCTACCTGAAGATGCGCTTGGCCACATCGGGAGGGAGAGCTCCACAAACGGGAAGTTCAAGCCAGTGCGTTGTGTAGCGGGGTGACTTCCTCTGCCATGGTAGCCCATCGATGGGCGAGTCCTGCTGACGCCAGATGAAGAGTGTCCCTTCTATCCAGCGAGTTCATGCAGTGCTATGTCTGCGCAATCTTGTTTGACCACTCGGCCGACCTGGGCGGCTCAAACAGTGAAGCTCGCCGCTGACTGTTTTTCGGCACAACTCGGTAGGCTAAAACGGAAACAGACCGAACAAGCGGACTGCGCATCGCAGAAACGACAACGCCGATCTTCATGGATCGGCGTTTGTGAGGGATGTTCTTGGTGGCCCGGGGCGGAATCGAACCACCGACACAAGGATTTTCAAGTCGTAGCTCTTTCCGGCGTTCTGTCGAGCATCTAGTTTCGCAAGCGTTCTATCGGCATCCTACCGATTTCCATAGGCGGATGCTTGACGATCATTGATGAAAACTTACCACGGCTTTTCCCAAGGAATTTGTCGCTCCCCGGCGCCTTACTGTGCGGGCTTCGCACACGACCATGGACACTCTTATTGTGCCTGAGAGACCGGAGAGTGGCCGGCGTTTTCTGTGATTGGCAAGGCTTTTCGCTGGGTGTCTCCTTGACGTAACCTTACGCATGTCTGTTAACTGACGCAGAAGATTTATCGGTTTGCCCAGCAGATGCTCGGCAGGAAAAATGTCGAGACTTCGCCTGTGGTAGCCTCTCCACCTCTTCCAGACCGCCCGGCCCAGCCTGCACGTCGTGCAGGATCTCATTGCGCGCATCGGCACCGCAGCGGTTCGTTTTCCAGGGCTTGGCGTTCTTGCGGGTCGAGATGACAGCGTGCGCATCACGAGAGGCGATAGACTGTGGCAGTCTTTTGTGTCGTAGGTACTGTCACTGCTGACGTTGGCAATCTTCGCGTCGGCAGGAATTTGGTCAAGCAGGGCTGACAGAACAGGCGTGTACCGATGCTATTGTCGGTCACTTCCGTGGTTCGGATCCAGCGTGGATAAGTAAATCCAGATGTACCTTACGCCATTGGCGGGGTACTCGGCGCCGTGCTTCTTTGTCTTCCATTCGCCTTCGCCCAACATCTTGATGCCAGTACTGTCGACAAGCAGATGTAGTCCCGTCGTAGTGGGTACAGCGTCGATGGCCACTTGCATTGTCTTCTGACGCGGGCTTACCGTGCTGTATCCGGTACGGGCCTGTCCAGCGACCTGTAAGGCGCAGCAGTCTTTGCGTCATGTCCTGGGCCTGGCGCAGTGGCAAATTGAAAAGACCTTCATATTCAGATAGAACTGGATCGCCTGGTCGCTAAATGTTTGGCAACGCCCACGTTTGCCGTCCGGCTGAACATGCCAGCATAGGTCCGGATCCAGCCAGATGAGCAGCGCGTCAAGTGCCCTGAGCGCTTCACATGTTTTACAATTAGTAGTGCGGTACTCTGCGGAGCCGGGTCCATACGTTCAGGCTACCAGACCCATGTTCCACGCTAGCCAGGCCTGATTTACGCAACAAAGCTTCTTAAAGCTCAAAACGAACTTCGTCAGAAAAACAAATGCCACATTTTTTAAATCCGTAAAATTGTAACAAAGTTTCGGAAAAATTGAGACCATCGCTCTTTTGGATGTTGAATTCGATGATCAAGTCCAAGAGATTCTTCTTATGCTCTAGAATTTCTCTATCGGTATCGTTAAGAGTCTCGTTTTCGCGAAGAGCCCGGGCGGCCGTCGACGGCGCAAACATATATTTCGCAATTGAAAGCTTACCATCATCAGTAACGCGAAGTTCTTCCAGCCTCTCGACGATCTGAGCAATATTTTCTTTAATGTTCGGAGTTGACATTTTCGACACTTCAACCTTTCCCGAATTGTGAAACGATATCTTATTTATGTCGCATTTGAGGCGGAACTCATCTTTCAATTTCTGAATAAACAAATACTCCTTGCCGTTCTTCAGAAGTCCACGGTTTTCTTTGGCAAAATTTCTGAACCTATTTACTTCGTCATCCCCTTTGTTCCGAATTTCCAATGGAATCTCAAAGTTCTCGAAGTCGTTTGTCAGAGTTTTGCAATCAATGCTTTTATGGTAGCTAGGGGCCGAAGATGCGGATGTGAAGAGGTAGTGATTGGAGACGGCCTTATTAACGGCCGGGAGAGCACTCTTTTCTAGTTGTTTCTGAAGCGCGGAGCCATATTTTTCAGTATTGGTCAAAAATTCGCTCAACTTCCTAATATCGGTCGCCTCTTTCTGATTGAGGTAAGGCCGAAGATTTGTTTCTGAATAAATGGACTTGAACGTCGTGATTATATCTTCTTCAATCTCGACTTTTGTCTTCTGGACAAGTTTCTTGAAGTTGCTTGTCGTAATAGCGTATTTATTGGTGGTCATCAGTCATCCATTTTCTTTTAATTCGACTGCGATTACTAACTGTTCTACATGACTACAACGAAGCTCGGGTGCTATGGTGCAGCTCATGTTGAGCCAATTCGGTAACTCTACCTGGCCCGCCCTAAAACGTAAAGTTTTTGCAATTCAGTACGGGTTTGTTATATTGATTGCCTGTGTTTTTAACATCCTAAACTCCTCCTGGACGGCAACGGTCGAGGGCGTCCAATTGTGTGAAGCCGATTAAGGATGGCTGTACACAACTGCAACTTGGTGACCTGGCAGTTGAAGTCACCTGACCTTATCCTTTGCGTCTCCAGCGCTGGGTAGGCACACCGCGTAGCTAGGTCAGATAAGAGTTGAGTTGGGTTCTAGTCATTATACGTACTCATCTTCCGCGATCATCGAACGATCCATCTGGCCGTAGCCATATTCCGTCGCTCAGGTAAACGTCCTCGCCGTCAACAGGAGCAAGGTCCTCGTACAACGAGCGCATATCAGCGCGCTCCACTTCGGGCCGGCGGCGTGAGATCGCCGTAGCTTTTTCCTGTTGAATCTGTTTCGGTGTTTTTCTAGGGCCATTGGATAGGTCAATAGTGTGCCGCATTTGGAAGCCGTTGGCCGAGTCGATCTCGATTCGCATTTCGTCGCGATGGCATTTCACATGGCATGAACAATGCCAGCGCAGGTGGGCGATGTCCTCAATTACGCCAGAGTCCCAGTGCGGCTGTGCAGATTCAGCGTGCATTAGAACCTCAACATGATCGCCAACGCCGAGATCTTCTCGGTCGCAACGCATAGCGTAGGCCTTGCCTTGTGGTGTAAGCCTCACGAAGGCGACGCGTTGAACGGGGCTTCTGCTCATGGTTCTCTCCTTGTTCAGTTACAGTCTAGGTGCGGACCGGTAAGGGCAACTACACCGGAAAGCTTGGGTTATCTACTATCGTCGAATTCACGTCTTTCTTGCATTCAGGTCCAGACGGCATGCCATTTGCAGAATGCCAAGAAAGGATGATCTAGCTGCCAACATGAGCCACTCTGTGCCCTTAGAAAGACGTTGGTATATGGTTTAACTGCGGCGAATCCGCTTGTGGCGGTGTCCTACGGTGATAATTACACCATCGGCGACAACTGCGTAGCTGTCTAGGTACTCGTGGACCTTGCGGATTAGGCCGCCGGCATAGCGCTCAATGCGCTTTTTCGCGCGACGGTCGAAAAAAACAATCTCAGCGCCAGCATGATCGTGTTCACGGTGGCCAAACTCCAGCAGCAGGTCCAGCACAAGGAAGGGAATGCCGCGCTGCTGGCAGCGGATGTCGGCATGGACAGTAGTAATCATGACTTCGGTGCCTTTTTCATGGTTGCAAGGAACTCAGCAAGCTTTTCAGTATCGAGATCGAACTCCAGGACGCCGGCTTCTTCAAGTATTTTCTGAATCTGTTCTGCCGGTATCAATGTTGAAAGATCAATATTTAATTCGAGCTTTCGGGTGCCGGTATAGGGCCGAGTTGGAATAAAGCTCTTGCGGCCAGCAAGCCAGCGACGGGCTTCTTGAGGGCGCACCATGGTGCGGCTACCGTTTAGCTCGGTCTTCAGGGGATCGGGCAGTTTCGGGTTAGCTGCATTGCGCACACTCCGCTCGTCCATATTTGCAAGTAACGCTACTTCAGCAAGCGTCAGATGGTTCATGTCGCCTTTCAAGGTGCCGTATTGCCGCCCGCCATGATCGTTTTCGCGCCAGCCGTCTTCGAGCACCATTCGAGCCACAGCGGTTTGAACGGCGCGCAGCGCTAGCCTAGGTGGCTTGTTCTTATTTCTTTTCAGATAGGACTCCATGGGCTGAGTGTCTATGGCCAGGAGAAAGCGTTCCAGCTCAGCGTAGAGCCCATAGAAATGGCCTTGCGGGTAGAGCTCTTCGGATGGAATCCCCATGACGCCGAAGTCATACATCTCGTTAACGGCCTTCCAGAAGGGAGTTGCCTCAATTGCCTCCCGGCTAGTCCAGGCATGGCTGCTCATGCCGTACAGTTGCGCGACATTGCTGCCGAACCCGCTTAAGAAAGCGAACAATTCTTCCTGCATTTCTGACTTTGAAAACGGCATGACATGTACCTTTGTATGAGTATATGTGTGTCATAGTATCACATTGGGCTGTGTAGTCAAGTATGACATCATGGATATCATGTTGGTGTGCTCCGAGAAGCGAAGAGTCAACTGTTCCGGAGTATCAACATCGGGTCGTAAAGTTATAACAACCGAAAAGAGTGCAGTGGGCTTTAGAGGGGCGTGGCCTTCGAGGTGATCAAATATCCATACCGTCGGGCGACGATTAGCGGCTGAACTACAACTCCAATAGTTGACGTTGTGTCAAATATCTTGATGAGCTATGATGTTCTGCACCTATGCGTAGGCAGAGGAAGCGCTAGAGTCCAGATTAGTACGAGAAGGGTTGTAGTTCGTTGCCTCAAGTGTGCCTTCGGGCCTTGTAGCAGAGCGCGTCATCACCAAAGTTAATCTGAGGATCACTCTGGGACAGACCCACGCTACGTAATAAGTGCTCTTTCGTTGGAATTAGCAAATTTGCTTCGAATCTTACCGAACGATGTACTGCCGACATGTGCGTCCGCATCCGTCCCCCGGAGAATATAGATGAGTGAAATTGTGCTGCGCGCCGCTGATCGGTCCGCACTTGAGCGAGCGCTTGACAGCTGCAAACAATGGGCTGCACAGCATCAGGCAGAGGTAGGCGTTGCAGAGATAGCACTTGGTGCCGCCATCGTCTCGTGGGGAGTGATGAACGGCCAAATCGTGTTGGGTCAGCATCTGGCAGGCAGTCGGCTAGCAGACATCAGCGGCTTAACCGGACTTGGAATCGGAGCCGCTGGCTCAGCCGCTCTTGCGATGACGCTGCTGAAGGGCGTCTTTGTGGGAGGCGTGGGCATGGTCGCTGGAATCACCTGCGTCCCCGCAATCGTTATCATCGGAGGAGGAGCGGCAATTCTCGGTAGCTTCGGTTACGTGTTGGGGGACAAGGTTGATGCGCTGCTCAACGCACCCAACGGTTTCGGTGACTTGCTGCAGGATGGGGCGGCTGTCGCGGTGGGCGTGGCGTTGATAATTGATGGGGCGCGTCGAGTCGTGAACGATGAGCGGGTATTGTCATCGGCTTCGAGGTTCAGGGAAGGCGTGATTAGTCTGGTTCCCCAAGCGTCTGAAGCAGTCGCTACTACGTTGAAAGACATGCAAAGTCTCTTGAAAGAGGCTGCTGAAAGCTCATCGGCATACGCTACTGGAGGGGCAACAACGTTAGCCGGCGCTGCGATCGGAAGTTCTATCGCTGCTGGTTCGGTAACCGTGTTAGGGTCGAGCGGGCTTGGGGCTGCGGCGTTATCGCTAGGACTAGTTTCGGCACCCGTCTGGCCCATCGTTGCAGGGGGCGCGGTAGGCTTGACTGTTGGGTTAGCTGCATGGAAAGGCATCCAGCATCTACGAGGTCGCGACAATACTTCCGAACTAACAGGTGAGGAGTCGAAAGCGGTTCCTCCGTCTGCCTGAGAGGGCAATACCTGACGCTACCGTTGGCTCGTCCGTGCGTTCGTCAGTATCGAAGCGCTTGCTGGGACGCCCACTTTGACATGTTTAGCTGCCTATAATGATGCTTTGAAACAGCGATCAAAGGCCAAGCTATGACGATCAATCTCAACAACCCTGGCGAGCTGAATCGAACCAATGTCCGTCAGCTCCTTGCTGCAGGCCGCGATGACATTGATGTGGAGCTTCGCGTCACGGACAACGGCATCGTGTTCCTGTCGGAAGTAACCGGGCCTGAGCGAATGGGTGGGATTTGCTTCCGCATCGGCGGTATGAATACGGATGCACACGACAGGGAGTTTATCGGCCCAAATTCAGCGGCGATGACTGACGACAACCTTGTCAATCAGGTGTTGAGAACGATAGCAAAGTACTGGGAAATCAAGCCAAATTCTCGATTTGCTGACCTCGAGCCTTATTTGCATTCGTCCGAACCAGACATGTAGGCTCCGGACACAAACGCCCCAATGCGCATCAAAGCGCATTGGGGGAACGTAGTTACTCGCGATCCATCGAATCCATTAGCGATTCGCGAGTGTACAGGTCCTTCTGATACTCTTTTGCAGCTACGAGCCAAAGCTTGTCGCCATTCGACATCCGGCTACCGAGCCCGGCGTTACTTAACTGCTTGCCGAACTTGATCAGGTTCAGCTCCGGGAATCGGAATCGCGACGCGAACTGCCGGTACTGCTCGTACAGTGCGGCTGGTTTGGTGCCTTTGCTGTCAGGCGCGCATGCTTCCTTGATGAAGTAGCGTACGCTGTCAGATTCGTCCCTGTACTTGTTTGCATACCTGATCGCTGATTCTGGGATGATGAATTCGTCACGCTGAAGCAGGTCGCGTAGCGCATTCACAGCCAGAACCAGAATGCCGTCGAGCTCGGCAAGGATTTTTTGTTGCAGATGTTTGTCCATCTCATCCTCTCTGAACTTGCGGGTGAGCTCCAGAATAATGGCCCGGCGGAAGAAGCCGTCGGTCGTATCCTTGAGATAAGGGAGTGAATTGGTCGCTGCAACGAGCCGGACAAATGGCTGGTACGAGAACGACGGTTGGAACTTGCGCTCGGCTTCCACCCAGTCACCCGCCACAATCGCCTTGAGGTAGCCATCGGCGATGGTGGCATCACTGCTCATCTCGTGGCTGATGTTGCACAGCTTACCCTGTAGCTCAGCCCGGACCGATGGCCGACCCATTCGTTCGAGCATGGCGTACGATACGTTGTCCTTGCCCACCAGTGCGGCCAGTGTATTGAGAAGGAGCGACTTGCCATTGCCGCCGCTGCCGACCAGCCACAGAAATTTGTGCTGGCTGACATCAGGAATCAGGCAATAACCGAACCATTCCAGAATGAACCGCACTCGAGTCTCGCGATCATCGTCGAGCTGGAAGATTTCGTCGAGGGCCTTGACAAAGAATGGAGCCGTGGCATCCGGATTCCACGTCACATCCATCCTGTTGACAAGGTTGTGGTCCGGATCATGGGCTAGCAGTACTCCGGTTTTCAGGTCGAGCGTGCCATTGTTCAGGCAGAGCAGACGACCGCCATCGTTATCGGCGGGCGCGACATCGGCAACGATAGTAAGACTTTCCAGGTTTTCAACGATCTGCTTGACGATGCCGATGTTGAGAGTCGTGTATGTATCGAGGATGCGCTTCTCGACATCGACTTTTCGGCTAAGCGGCTTCCAATAGCCGTCCTCGTAAGCGTAGAACTCGAAGTTGAAGAACTTCAGCAGGCCATTGAATAGCGTGCGAAAGATTTCTTCAGCCAGCTTACGCGGACACTGCTTGGAGCTGGACCCGGTAGGCATGCGTGAAGGTCGTGTAACTTCTTCGTCGTCATCGCAATCATCCGACCACCCGCAGTCCTCGCCCATAGCGGTGAGTTCAGCGACTGCGTCGAACACTTCTCCATCCAGCAGCGTGAAAAACGCGTCGTCCCTGTGCGCTGGTGGGCACGACGGCAGGTAAAACGCCTGGGCAACCGCTTTGGTCTGAGGATCGATTGCACCGTCAAACAGCTCGTTGAAGGCTTTGAACATCTTCGGCCACAGCCGGGCTGGAATCGGTGCAGTGAATGGGATGACCACACGGAAGCGGGGTTCTTCGGCCGTATGGCTGTGCGTGGATACCAGGACCGCTTGATAACCGGCATCGGCTAACGTGTTGCGAACGATCTCCGGCGACTGTTCGTCGAAATCAAAGATGCCGAGGGAAATGGAGACTGCTGCATCATTACGGCGTGTTCTGCGCGGGCGGAATATCGTTGCCGAGAACATCGGACCATCCTTCTTAGCGCGCACGTCATGTTGGTTCAAATGCACGGCACACAACTCGTCGAAGCTGAGCTCCTGGCACTTCGGCGCGGTGTCAGTGCAGTGGTCAAAAAAGCTGATTTTGTATTTGAACATTTTGATAGATCCAAAAAGAAAAACCTCCCGATACGCTGCGAACGTGCGAGGGAGGCTGGTGATTGATGATCGGATGCGCCCGTCCTGGTGCATCCGGTTATTGCTCTTGCTTGCTATAAATGCCTGTGACACATTGAACGGTGGCCATCGCGCATGTATAGGTAGGGAGCGCGTGCAAAAAAAAGATCCCGCGCCAACCATGAGGCTGGAATGGGATCATCGAGAAAAAAACCGGGGAAAGCCGTTGATACCGATGGGGTCAAGCCTGTGCCCCCGCTTCGCTCGCTCCCCCGTTCTTGGCTTGGGAAAAAATGCTCGAAACCGAAGCTGATGCCTGCCTGAGAACATCGTTCGCGAGGTGCGCATACCTCTGCGTGGTACTCGGCGACGCATGCCCAAGCAAATTCTGAACTTGGAACAAGCTGACACCAGATGACACGAGGTAGGACGCGAAAACGTGGCGTAGCGAATGAATCCGCAGGTATGGCAAGCCAGCAGCATTCAGGATTCGAGTGAATGCTTTGCGCGGGTTGTTCAGCGGACGCGCCGGGTCACGTCCGGGGAAGACCCATGGAATGCCGGGCATGCGTGCGTGACCGCGCAGTAGCTCTACCGCCTCCGAATTAAGCATCACGTGGCGGGTTTTGCCGTTTTTAGTCTTCGGTAGAAACCAAAGGGCGTTGTCGAGATCGACGTGCTCCCAGCGTGCCTGAAGCGCTTCTTCGCGCCGCGTGCCGGTCAACAGAAGCAGCTTCAATGCCGCGACCGCCTGGATGTTGGGCTCGGCATCCATCGCTTTGAGCATTTTTTGAAGATCTTCGGGAGACAGTGTCTCGACGCGGGATTGCGGTTCGCGGAACTTGGCAACGCCAACACAAGGGTTGCGGTCAACCCGCTCCCAGCTCATCGCCATCTTGAAAAATTTGGACAGCAGAGCGAGGTGGCGATTGGCAGTTGCCGGACTATGCGACGTCTTGATCTGTGCGATGTACATTTGCACATCGCGAGTCGAGATATCGCATAGGCGGCGCGAGCCGAATTTCGGCACGAGATGCAAACGCAGCTTGGACTCATCCATGTCCCAGCTGACCTTGTGCTGCTTTGCGTAGGGCAGGTATTCATCCAGGGCAAATTGAGCGAACGTAGGCATCTGACGGACACGGTCGCGCTGTTCCATTGGATCGACGCCGCGATCGATTGCGGCACGCCATTCAAGGGCCTGCTGCCTGGCCTCCTGAACACCAATGGCTGGGAATTCGCCGATTTTGGCCTTCTTCCGCTGACCATGGATCGTGTAGTGAAAATAAAAGAACTTCCGTTGTGCAGCTCCGGCACTGCAGATGATGCGCAAGCCGGTAACTTCAGAGTCGCTGACCTCCTTTGATTTGGAGCCCGAACCTGGCGCAGGTCCGGACATGGCCTCGATGGCCCGGTTAGTTAATTTCATGGTGCTCCTTGAGAATGCGAAGAACTCCGTGCGGACAAGACCGGGCACGGTGATTGACTTGACGAAGGGGTTGGGATGCCGTGGTTCAGGGGAGAACCGGGCTGAGGTGGGTTCCTCAAAGGAACGCGTGTGATGCGAGTCCCCTATTATCTTGTTCAAGGAATGAAAATCCCTTGTTCAAGGAAATCCTTACAGAACAGCGCGCCGAGACGTTTTTCCCGCCCGAGCCGCGTTCTGCGCGGGAGCAACGATGCGGGGAGCGTGCCTGACCGTTCGATCAGGCAAAACCGGTAAACGACGTCAGTCTTGTTAGTCCGTGGAACTCGCGCCACCCGGTTTGCACCACCTTCAATGGTGCGTTGCTGGCGAAGGGAGATTGAAACTGCGGCAGCATGCGACGCCTAAAGTCGGCGTTGCGCCGGTCTATTCCGGGTCGTTCGTGGGAAAACCGGTTGGCTAGCCCCTGCTGCTATAAAAATCTTCCCCCACTCCTCCCCCTGCGCTTGCTTGAGCAAGTTGATTGCAGGGGGAGAAGTGGGGGAAATTTTGCAAGGCATTATGCCGAACAAAAGCAAGCGCGTTCGCTAGCCGTTGTTCATCAACTGCTAAGCGGTACGATAGCTGTTGCAGTAGTCGAGAATCAGATCGGTCGCGCAATCGACTAGCGTCGATGCAAGCTCAGGTCGATCGAGTGATTGCTCGTCACCAGCGAGCCGGGTCGAGTATGCGAACGCGTGGACTACATGCAGTATTTGGTCCAAGCGCAGGACTTGAACCTCAAGAAGGTGGTTGGTCAGCGCTGTTACTTGATCAAATGCGAAGTCCCAGAGCAGGTCGTCATGTTTGTTGGCCCGCTTCGAAGTACGGTTGCCAGTAGATTTGCGTTTTGCCATTTTGATGCTCCTTGATAAACATGAAAAAACCGCCGACGGATGCACCGAGGGCAGTATTGGGTTTTTCAGGGAAAGCAGAGAAATCCTTCCCTATTGTGTTGTTCAAGGTTGCGGCAAGAAGCTGCTTGAAGCGGAGCCTAGAAATCGGCGGCGGGAGGTCGATGCCCGCCGCCGCCGCTATGTCCTATGAAAGAAATTTGCAGCATCGGCATTGGCGCTGTCTCCGGTCGCCAGCCATGATGTCGTGGCATCATGAGTCAATAGTCCGATGGCAAAAGTATGGTTGTAGCCGAGCGGTCTGCTTCGGTAATGATCCATATCCGCACACCGACTCCAATACGGTACGCTGAAAGCAGCCTAGAGCCAGATTGCAGGGCCATATGGTTCGCCGTGGCATCGTCGGATGGGACATCGCCCCAATCTCCTGAAGCGTGGCGCTTGATTAGGGAGAATGGGGTGACGCCGTACCGCGCCAAGGTCTCTAGCGCTTGCGGCGTGGCGACCAGACTGCCGAGACGGAAGAGGGCAGCCTCCGAGAGAGCACGCAGTAGCATGGAACTTCCTTTCACATGAATAAATCGGGCGACTGGCTGCACGTTCGGCCAGACGAGCTGGTGAGCGAACTGAACGCCTCTCGATATCGATTGATGAGATGCGCTCTCGCCTGTTGGGATGCCGGGAGAGCGCTTGAGGACAATTGCAACACCTGAAATCACGGCAGGAAGCAGAAGGAGGATTCTTGCTACAGGCGCTACCTCAATACACGTAGCCGTAGTCGTGGAACTCACTGCGAAAAGCCGAGATAGCCACGAAGTTCGGATCGGGCGATGCCATGATGTCCGCAACCCGCAGGTAGATCCGGTCCCACTGACCATTTGGATCGTAGCGATATTCGTCGGACGACCGCAGTCCATCATGCTCGATGCCGAGAATGACTGGATCAATCGGGAGGTGTACCTCGACGAACTGCTGTGGATCACAGTCTTCCAATCGCGCGCCGAGCCCGCTGATGCAGAACACCACGCCGTCGGTCAGCAGTTCGTCCGCTGGGACGCGCTCGGCATACGGATCGCCGGCATCGTCACTATCAGCAACGACAAGCTGCACCAAATAGGCGTTATGCACGTTCTGGTAATAGACGGCGTTCTGATGGAAAGCGCCTACCGTCATAGGCGACCAGTACCGAATGATGCTTACGTACTGGGGAGGTAGGTGGGGCGCGCCAGCGTAGACGACGCCACGCAGTTCCGGCGGAGCAGTCACCCTCTGGTGGTAGGCTTCGCTCTGAAGGGGGGACAGGGAGACGGCGATTCTTGCGGAGGCTGGTAGCTCTGCGATACGCAGTGCCGGCGTGTTAAGGAAGTAGCCAGGGGCGTGGGTGAGGTCGGTGTCCGGGGCGTCGCCAAGTGATACGCGGTCATAGTAGTCGAGTGATCGGATCGCCTGCAGGGTTTGGAGGGCGTCCGGCAGTACAAAAATGGTTGCTTGCATGAGATGGGTTCCTATCGTGAATGACGAAGCCACGGCGCACCAACTTTATGCGGTGGCGGGCTTCGATCGTGGGTCGGTTCGTGCTGAATAACGTCGTGTCGCGGGTGCCTTCGGCGTGGGTCGCTTGTTTGGTGAAAATGGATTGGCGAATGGCGGCCTCACCGATACGCTCGTCGAAGTGGAAGCGGCCGTTACTGAAGCCCACTCGGTCGATGTCGTATTGCGCCGAGAAGATGAAGCGCCGCGCGTCTTCAGGGGTTTTGACGAGAGCCAAGTGAATCCCCTTACCGGCCCGGTTGGATTTGCCGAGGAAGTATCGCGGGTAGCTCGCCACACCTTCTGAGACTTCCTTGAACCGATAGCCAAACCGTTCCTGTAACTGGACCAAAACGACGGCATCGGTGGTAAGGAGATCGATGTCGGAAAACTCGCTATGGACGGCCGGGCTGAGCATGTGTTTGACCGCGCCACCGAAGAGGTGGATGCGCGGGTCGTGCATCAGATGCGCGAAGAGTTGCTGATGGTCGAGCAGAATGTCGTGGCCGGACCATTCCTGGTTTGCGAGATACCGGCTATCTAGGCATAGCGTTTTGGGGACGAAGACAATGCCACGATGACCAGAGGCCAACTGGCTAAAGTCCGTGCTGTAAAGCGAATTGAAGTTCTCTCGCAAGACGAGTCGACCGCCCAAACGCCTATGCAGAGCTGCATACTGCGGCATCAACGACTGGAGCTGCTCGGTCGGCAGAGGTGGAAGCACCAGCGAATATTCGACATCCATCCCGGACCATTCGTGCTGGTAGCGCGGTAGCTCCACCAGTACGTCTCCATCGAGCGAAATCGAGAAGCGGTCCACGATGCCGCGCAGCATGGCGACGTGCTGCGCTTCACGCGTTACGACTCGCGCCCGAAAGCCATGGTCGCGGATGACACCAACCATGGCCAACAGCTTGGGCAGATTTTCGTTCAGCCGGTAGAGCGGTTCGGCGCCGCCGCTGATGGAGATAGTGGATTTCTTGCACGAGGCGATGAAGGCCGCAACTTGTTCGGTGGTCTGCCCTTGGTAAGGCAATTCGTCCCATCCTCGCCAGTTGCAATAGTCGCAGGATTTGGAGCAACCGAAGCCGCGTGTCTTGCCGACGCCCCAGTTGACCAGAATGGTGTAATTGGGTTGTGAGTCATGCATGAGTACTCCCTTGTTATTCAGCCGGATTGGCCGGCTTAGTTCGCTTAAGCGCGAGGGTTTTGCGTTTTTCCGATGCCGCTGCCGTACCGTCCCTTTGTGATGACGGTGGGCTGGTATCCGCCGGGATGCCTTCCAGCGCGAGCAGTGCCATTTTCCAGTTGTCCCAATCGCCTGCCGGGACATGCTTCGCTTCATTGTCCGTGTCACGCGCCAGCAAACCCTCGGCATGAAGAATCGCTGCGAGAAAGCCGGCGTTGTTGCTGCTCTTCCCAGCGAAGACAATCTTCAGGACCTTCGAGGGAAAAGCTGGTTGATCGGGTTTGCCGACGAGCTCCTGAATGCGATCGACTGGGACATGTTCGCGGCTGAAGTACCCGCCGCTGGAGTTGTCCGTAATCGAGACGAACAAGGCGATTCGGTCGGTATCACATGAAACTGTGTAGCTGATGCTTCCTTGGGCGGACTTGCCGAGCTTCGACGCGAAAGCAGTTTTTAAAGTGATGTACTGCGGGGTGGCCGAGGCGGCCACTATGGCTGTTGAGGTTGGTTTCACAATGTCTTTTCCTTAAAAGACCTGCATTAGCTGCGGGCACAATGAAAAAGGCCCAATGACATCGGATGTTATTGGGCCTGTTTAACAGCGACACGTCGGTGTCGCATCGGTTCGTACTGTCGCTATCGTCGATATTTGAACTCGAACGACACGTCGAGGCTGCGAGGCAGCAGCGTTTGTTTCAAAGCCATGGTGCCAGCGCGAACGCTGGGAAGTCCATTGCCACCAGAGCAATTAATGCGATCGGGTGCTTTCCAATTCCACGTGGGTGCGGAGGTCACTTTCATAATTTTCAGAATCCTTAGCTAAAGTGAATCCCGGATTCGTTACGGATCTGGGAACTGAATAGGTATCAGCATCTTCATCATATATGATCAAACTTGCAACTAATTCGGCTGTGTGGTTGTGGGTATCTTGATCCGCAAGTGCTAATCAAAATGATGCTCATAGTGAACTAAAAAAATCCGATGGACATGCCTTGTGGCAAACCATATACTCCGAGCAACACTACGATTTGACGCCCAGCCCTAAGATGCCAAGTGGAGCGCTTGCACAATTGACTCAGCCACAACGTGATCGACTTGCGTTCGTGGAGTTATGCATACGCTTCATTGGAGAGATCCGGCGGCAAGACTTGGTCGCGCGGTTTGGCATCCAGTCTGCCGCTGCATCTAGAGATTTAGCTCTGTACAAGGAGCTGGCTCCCGGCAACATGGACTACGACTCCAAAGGCAAGTCGTATGTCTTGGGGACGAACTTTCAATCAGTCTTCGATTTTCGCCCGGAGCGAGTGCTGTCGTGGTTGACCCAAGGCTTTGGTGACGGCGAACCGTTGCAACTCAAGGCATGGGTGGTCAGCGAGAGCCCGTCCCGTCTTACCCATCCGCATTTGGATGTGTTGGCGAGCGTGACACGGGCAATACATCAGGGGTCTTCGCTTGATATCGAGTACCACTCCATCACCAATGGGAAAACTGAGCGGGAAATAGTCCCGTTCGCGTTGATCGATAACGGCCAGCGCTGGCACGTCCGTGCCTTCGACCGGAAGTCGCAGGAGTTCCGGGATTTTGTGATCACCCGGATCAAGCGCCCCGTGGTGCTCAAGGGGCAGTCAGTGGCACCCCACGAGATGAGCGATCAGGACATTCAGTGGACCCGGATCGTCGAGCTGGAGCTGGTGCCGCACCCGGATCAACCCCGGCCGGAGATCACCGAGATGGACTACAGCATGCAAGGTGGCGTGCTGCGGATGAAGCTGCGGGCAGCCACCGCTGGTTACATCCTTCGCCAATGGAGTGTGGACTGCACGCCCGACCACAGCTTGCGCGGGTACGAGTATCGGCTGTGGCTGAAGGACCACCTGGCCATCTACGGCGTGCGAAATGCCGTACTGGCGCCGGGCTACCGTTCCCCTGATCAACAACGGCTTGAAGCCGAGTCGGACTAAGGGGATGAGCATGCTCGTAAAACTCGAACGACTCATCGGCGAAATCGGCGACCTCAACAGCAAGTTGATCCTGCTGGTCGGTCCCAGCCGCAGTGGCAAAACCCAACTGCTGCGCCAGCTCGGCGCTAAGCTCAATATCGAGCCGCTGAACGTCGGCCTGGAGCTCGGACGCCGCTTGGCCGCCACGCCGAACAACAAGCGCGGCTTCTCGGCAGGCGAACTGCTACGGGAGATCGCGGACAAGGAGCGAACTGAAGGCCCGCTGCTGCTCGACAACCTCGAGTTGTTGTTCGAGCCGGGCCTGCAGATCAACCCGCTTGACCTCGTCAGGCGGCTGGCTCATTCCAAGCGAGTCGTGGCCGTCTGGCCTGGCGAGCTGCGCGGTGATCGCTTGGTGTACGCCGACATGAGCCATCCAGAACATCGTGACTACAGCCGTGATGGCGTGGTCGTACTCGAAATTTGACGCTACGGCGAAGAGAGAACCATATGGCCAAGAACATGAAATACGGAGATCTGATCCAGTTCGAGCAGATCGAGTCAGTCATTCAGCTGCTCGATGCCGGGCGCCCTGACGAGGCCAAGAAGCTCGTCGCGACCTATGTCATCTCCGACGACATGGCCGAGCGGATCTCCAAGCTCATGGTTCCCCAACTCAGTTTTGACGACTCGGTCGATCACAAGGGCGTGCTGATCGTCGGCAACTACGGCACGGGTAAGTCGCACTTGATGTCTGTGCTGTCGTTGGTGGCTGAAGACGCTGCCTACGCACCGATGATCCGCCACCCCAAGGTCGCCGAGGCGGTTGCCCCGATCGCTGGCCGCTTCAGGGTGCTGCGCATCGAGGTGGGTGGGCTGCAAATGCCGCTGCGCCAGATCATCACCCTGCAGCTTGAGCGTTTTCTCGAAAAGATTAGTGTCGACTACACCTTCCCGACCGCCGATAAGGAGCTCAACAACAAGGACTCCTTCGAGGAGATGATGGCCGCTTTTGCGGAGAAATTCCCGGACCAGGGCGTGCTGCTCGTTGTTGATGAATTCCTGGAGTACCTGCAGTCCCGTCGCGACCACGAGCTGGTGCAGGATCTGGCCATCCTGCGTCAGATCGGCGAAGTCACCAAGCACCTGAAGTTCCGTTTCGTGGCCGGTGTGCAAGAAGCCATCTTCGACAGTGTGCGCTTCCAGCACGTTGCCGACAGCATGCGCCGCGTCAACGAGCGCTTCACCCAGATCCTGATCGATCGCCAGGACGTCAGCTTCGTCGTCTCCGCGCGCCTGCTCAAGAAGACTGCCGACCAGCAGAACAAGATCCGCGAATACCTCACGCCGTTCGCCAAGTTCTACGGCTCCATGAACGAGCGCATGGATGAGTACGTGCGGCTGTTCCCGGTTCACCCGGACTACCTGAAGACCTTCGAGCAGATCCACTTCACCGAGAAGCGTGGCGCGCTCAAGACCATTGAGGCCGCCATGCTGGCCATCCTCGACCAGGAAGTGCCCGACGACAAGCCGCTGTTCATCAGCTACGAGAGCTTCTGGAACACCATCAAGGCCAACTCGGTCCTGCGCGCTGACCCCAACATCAAGGAAGTCATGCGCGTCTCCGAAGTGCTGGAGTCCCGCGTGCAGCAGGCCTTCACGCGCCCGGCCTACAAAGCCATGGCGCTGCGAGTCATTAATGCGTTGGCCGTCCATCGCTTGACCACGGGCGGCGACATTTATGTGCCCATTGGCCCTACGGCTGCCGAGCTGCGTGATGCGTTGTGTCTGTTTCAGCCGGGCGTGGACGACATGCCGGGCGATCCGGCCGAGAACTTGCTGTCTATGGTCCAAACTGTCATGCGGGAAGTGTTGAAGACCGTCAACGGCCAGTTCATCTCCAAGGCGCTGGACACCGAGCAGTACTACCTCGACCTCAAGAAAGACATCGACTACGACGCTCAGATCGAAAAGCGTGCCGATGGCCTATCGCCAGATGCTCTCGATCGTGCGTACTACCAAGCGTTACTCCAGATTGTTTCGGAGGATCCAAACAAGCCAAGTTACGTGACTGGATTCAAGATCTGGGAATATGAAGTCGAATGGATGGAAAAAAAGGTTGGCCGCAATGGCTACCTGTTCTTTGGTGCGCCGAACGATAGGCCGACCGCTCAGCCGGAGAGAGATTTCTACGTTTATTTCATTCAGCCGTTCGATGCGCCGAAGTTTACGGACAACTGTCTCGCTGACGAAGTGTTTTTCCGTCTGAAAGAACGGGATGAAGAATTCATGCGGCTCTTGTCGGCCCACGCAGCTGCACATGAGCTGGCGTCTACGGCAAGTAGCGGGGCGAAGGCCGTCTACTTATCGAAGACTAGTGAATACCTTCAACGGATGAGCAAGTGGCTGCAGGAAAAGCAGATGACCGCCTTCGAGGTTACCTACCAGGGCAAGAAGAAGAATCTGCAGGAGTGGGCCAAAGGCGTGTCGCTGCGTGACCGAGCGCGGCTCGGTGCGGACGAACGAATCAACTTCCGCGACGTGGTAAACGTCATTTCCGGCCTGGTGTTGGGCCAGCGCTTCGTCGATCTCTCGCCGGAATACCCCACCTTCTCAGTGCTGGTCACTGAGGCCAACCGCAAGCAACTAATCGGCAACGCGCTGCGCGCGTTGGCCGGCGGTACTCGCACCAAAGATGCGCTTGCCGTGCTCGACGCGCTGGAGCTGCTTGATGGCGACCGCGTCGATCCGGCCAACTCCCGCTACGCGCAGGAAGTGCTGAGCCGGCTTAAGGCCAAGGGCCACGGCCAGGTGCTCAACCGCAGCGAATTGCTGTCGGGCTCATCGGACGTCGAGTATTTCGCGCCGATCAAGTACCGGCTGGAGCCGGACCTGCTGGTCACCGTGCTGGGGGGGCTCGTCTACTCCGGTGATATCGTGCTGTCGATCACCGGCGAAAAGATCGACTCCGGCAAACTAACCCAGCTGGCAGAACGCTCGCTGGAGGAACTCAAGCAGTTCAAGCACGTCGAGGCTCCCAAGGAGATCAACCTCGCGGTGCTGCGTGCCTTGTTCGAGTTGTTCGACCTGCCGTCCGGCCTGGCCCAGAAGGCCAGCCAGGGCGACACCGAGCCGGTCATCAAACTGCAGGAGAAAGTCAGCGCGCTGGTGCCCCGCGTCCTCAAGGCCGGCTCCGACCTGCAGCAAGGCAAGCTCTGCTTCTGGGGCCAGAACCTGCTGCGCGAAGAAGAAGCCAGAGACTGGCACACCCGGCTGGATTCGCTGAAAAAGTTCACCGAGTCGCTGGCGCCGTACAATACAGTCGGGAAGCTCAAAAACCTGCGTGTCACCCATGAAGATTTGGACGGCCAGAAGAAGAATTTGGAGATACTGGTCGCCGTCGAGCGTCTGCTCGAACTGGTGGCGGAGCTGGGCAGCACGGCGTCCTACCTCTCGCAGGCCGAAATGGTCTTGTCCGCCGAGCATCCGTGGGTGAAGCAGGCCGAAGCCGCCCGCAAGGCGCTGCAGGCCAAGCTGAGCCAGGACCGCACCGCCGAGCACGCCGCCGAATATCGGAAAACGCTCAACCAGCTCAAGAAGGACTACATCACGGCCTACATCGCGAGCCACAGCAAGGCGCGGCTGGGGGTGGCCGAGGACAAGACTCGAAACGCGCTGCGCAAGGACGACCGCTTGGTGGCGTTGCGCGTGTTAGCCGGCGTGTCGCTAATGCCCACCAGCCAGCTCGCCGCGTTCGAGGAGTCGCTCAACGGCCTGAAGAGCTGTTCCTCGCTGGATGAGCCGACCTTGGTTACGGTAGCCGTCTGCCCGCACTGCCAGTTCCGGCCGTCTGCCGAGCAATTGGAGTTGGTCCCGGCGGCCAACCGCCTGCACAAGCTAGACCACGATCTGGATCAGTTGGTGACCAACTGGCAGCAGACCCTGCTGGAGAACCTGGAAGACCCGTTCACGCAGGACAGCCTGGGCCTGTTGCCGCCCGCATCCAAGAAACTGATCGATGCCTTCCTGACCTCGCGCAAGCTGCCTGACCCGATGACCAGCGAGTTTGCCAACGCCGTCCAAGAGGCGCTGTCGGGGCTGGAGAAGATCGCGGTCAAGGGCGATGAGATCAAGCATGCACTGCTGCAAGGCGGCTCGCCGGCTACGCCGGACGACCTGCGCAAGCGCTTCGACACCTTCATGAATGAGCGCTGCAAGGGCAAAGATGCCACCAAGCTGCGCTTCGTGATCGAGTGACACGGGGATCGCTCGACCATGACAACAAGAATCTGAGGAAAAAACGGATGAACGACTTACTGCAAGGCCAAACGACTGGCTTGACCGGCCCGGTGGAATGCCTTGGCCAGACATTTTCAAATGACAATGCCCGTCGTGAGCATTTCACGAAACTTCTCGCTGAGAAACTAAAGGAGCCTGAGTTTCGCAAGCAGAAGGGCTTCCCTAAGGGTACTGATGAAGCCATTTTGGCGCTGTCTGATCCCCCCTATTACACCGCGTGTCCAAATCCATTCATTGCAGACTTTGTCCGTCATTACGGCAAACCTTACGACCCGAGCGTTAAGTACAGTCGTGAGCCCCTCGCTATCGATGCTTCGGTGGGGAAAAGTGATCCAATCTACAAAGCGCACTCCTATCACACGAAAGTTCCTCATTTGGCGATCGTTCCGTCAATTCTGCATTACACCGAGCCAGGTGACATCGTGCTCGATGGCTTCTGTGGCTCAGGAATGACTGGCGTGGCGGCGCAATGGTGCGGTGCCGCCCCGAATGCTTACAGACATGAGTTGGAAGCGGAATGGAAGAAACAGGGGCGGTCTTTACCAAAATGGGGCGTGAGGCGGACCGTTTTGAACGATCTGTCTCCCGCTGCGACTTTTATCGCTGCCAATTACAACCTTCCTTTCGAAATTCACAGTTTCCTCGCGGAGGCGGAAAGAATTCTGGATGAGTTGCGAAATGAAGTCGGCTGGATGTACGCGTCGAGCCTGGATGGAAAGTCTGGCGACATCGATTTCACGGTTTGGTCGGAAGTGTTTACCTGTCCGGAGTGCGCCGGCGAAATCGTCTTTTTGGATCATGCGCTCGATGATGAATCGCAAAGAGTCAAAGACTCATTCGCATGTCCTCATTGTGGAGCGGATCTTGGTAAGAAAGATCTGGATTTAGCCTTCGATACAATTTTAGATGGCGCGACGATGGAATCCAAAAAGCGCCCTAGAAGAAAACCCGTTCTAATCAAGATGACTTGCGGGTCGAAGAAATTCACTAAGTCTGTTGATCCAAAAGACCTTGAGGTTCTCGAAAAAATAGCGGCACTTCCCCATCCAAAAAACGCTCCTAGCATAGCTTTCCCCGATATGCAGATGATGCGTGTGGGGCGCATGAAGACTACGAATGTTGTTCATGTTCACGACTTATTTCTTCCTCGAACGATTCAGGTTTTATCCCGATTCTTTGAAAAGGTAAGCGCGGTTAAAGATGCGTCAATTAGGAAAGCCCTAAAAATTATCGCACAACATCAGTTCGTAAATGCCTCGGTTATGAACCGATACCGCCCTGCGTCGTCGTTCGGAAATTCTCCTCTAACGGGTGTTTTCTATGTTTCGTCGTTGGTCGCAGAAGCCAATGTTTTCGATCTGCTCCAGGGGAGCATTAATCGAATTAAACGAATGGAGAAGAGTGCTTGGGGTAGGCTCCATGGTGCGGGTGACAACGTGATAATTTCGGCGGGCGACGCAGCAAATATTTCTGGTCTGCCGAACTCCAGCATTGACTATATCTTCACAGATCCTCCATTTGGGGAAAACATCTATTATTCTGATCTAAATTATCTGGTTGAGTCTTGGTATAGCGTTATTAGCGACGCTGCCCCTGAGGCGATTGTCGATCGAGTAAAGAACAAAGATGTGTCTGAGTACCAGCGTCTCATGCATCGCTGCTTCGCTGAGTACTATCGTGTCCTGAAACCGGGGCGCTGGATGACTGTTGTTTTTTCAAATAGTCGTGCTGCAGTCTGGAATGCAATTCAAGTCGCGTTGCAGCAAGTGGGGTTTGTCGTAGCGGAGGTTACAACGCTGGACAAGGTTCATCTCAGCTTTCAGCAAGTAGTTTCGCCAAACGCAATCAAGCAGGATCTGGTTATCTCCGCCTACAAACCGAACGGAGGTCTAGAAGATCGCTTTAATCGAAGTGGAGCAACGATCGAGTCTGTGTGGGACTTCGTGCAGACCCATTTGAAACAGTTGCCGGTTACCAAAGTGACAAACGGTTATCCTCAGGAGTTGCTAAACATTGTTGAGCGAGACCCGCGTCGTATCTACGACCGAATGGCTTCTTGGTTCATCCGCCACGGCGCCATGGTGCCAATCTCGACACCTGAATTTTTAGGTGAACTACCAGTTCGCTTTCGCGAGATGGACGGCATGGTGTTTCTGCCCGATCAACTGGTCGAGTATGAGAAGGCGCGATCGCGCATTCCGCAGGTCAAGCAAGCGGAGCTGTTCGTTTCCGACGAACGCAGCGCCATCGACTGGCTGACCAGCTTCCTGCTGAAGCGCCCATCGACGCGGGCAGAGATTCATCCCGAGTACATCCCACAGATCGGTTCGGCCAAGCGTAAGGGTGAGATCATTCCAGAGTTGGACGAGCTGCTCGAGGACAACTTTCTGAAGTATGACGGTACAGGTGAGGTGCCCAGCCAGATCCACAGCTATCTCTCCTCAAACCATAAAGACCAGCGTGGACTCGACAAAAGTGACCCAGCGCTAGTTGCCAAGGCCAAGGACCGTTGGTACGTACCTGATCCAAATAAGGCGCAGGATCTGGAGAAGAAGCGCGAGAAGGCGCTGCTAAAAGAGTTCGAGACCTATAAGGCTTTTACCGGTCGCAAGATCAAGGAATCGCGCCTGGAAGTGCTGCGAGCCGGTTTCCGCGCTGCATGGGCAACCAAGGACTATCAGACCATCATCAGCATCGCGAACAAGCTACCAGAGGAAACGCTGCAGGAAGACGAGAAGCTCCTGACGCTCCATGACCTCGCGTTGACCCGCACCGAGGACGGGATCTGAGCGTGGCCGGCAGCGGGTTCACCATTGGCGACTGGTGCTGGTTCACCCGGCATTCATCGCCCTGCCGCGTGGTCGATCGGCAGGATGTGTGGGGCGAGGTTGCCTATCGCGTGTGGTTGCCTGCCAAGGACGCGGTGGTACGCGCTCGGGCGGTGGAACTGGCCTCGCTGGAAAGCGTGCGCCCGAGCGTAGAGCAGATTCTGCACACCGCGGCGGCGGCTAAGCTGCTAGACGCGCTGGAGGACAACCTGCTGCTGGCGCCGATCCAGTCCAGCGTGGTGCCACTGCCGCACCAGCTCTACGCGTTGAACCGCGCCATCAGCCGCGACCGCATTCGCTATTTGCTAGCCGATGAAGTGGGCCTCGGAAAGACGATCGAGGCCGGCTTAGTGCTGCGCGAATTGAAGTTGCGTGGTCGGGTGAAGCGCATCCTGGTGGTCGCGCCCAAAGGATTGGTACGCCAGTGGCAGGCCGAAATGCGGCTGCACTTTGGCGAGAAGTTCCAGTTCATCGAACCGTTCGAGCTGGCGGCCTTCCGCCAGTGGCGCAGCGGCACAAGCGAGGAAGAGAACCTGTGGCGCATGCACGACCAGGTGATCTGCTCGCTGGATTCGGTGAAGCCGCTGGAAAGCCGTCGAGGCTGGAGCCTGGAGCAACTCAACACCTACAACCGCGAGCGCTTCGAGGACCTGATCTCAGCGTCGTGGGATCTGGTCATCATCGACGAAGCTCACCGCATGGGTGGCAGTACCGAGCAGGTGGCGCGCTACAAGCTGGGTGCGGCGCTGGCTGAAGCCTCCCCCTATCTCTTGCTGCTGTCTGCCACACCTCACCAGGGCAAGACCGACCAGTTCATGCGGCTGATGCAGTTGTTGGATCGCGAAGCCTTCCCGGACGAGACCAGCGTCAGCCGCGATCGGGTGCGCCCTTTCGTGATCCGCACCGAGAAGCGCGCATCGATCAACGCCGAGGGCCAGCCGCTGTTCAAGCCCCGTGTTACCCGACTGCAGGCGGTGGCTTGGCAGGCCCGACATGGCTCGCAGCAGCGCCTTTACGAGGCGGTAACCGACTATGTGCGCCACGGCTACAACCAGGCCATGGCCGCCAAGCAACGTCACATCGGCTTCTTGATGATCCTGATGCAGCGGCTGGTGACGTCCAGCACGGCTGCCATCCGCACCACGCTAGAGAAGCGCCAAGCCCTGCTTGATGCGTCGCAGCCGCAGGCCAACCTGTTCGAGAACACCAGTGCCGACGAGTGGGCAGACCTAGATGGCCAGTCTCAGGTGGATCTGGCCATGCAGTCCAGTGGATGGCAACTGGAAAAGTCGGAAGTCGAGGTGCTGTTGGAGCTGGCGCGGGAAACCGAGGCCGCTGGCACTGATGCCAAGGCCGAGGCGCTCCTGGAGCTGATCTACAAGCTGCAGCAAGAAGAAAGCGACCAGGCGCTGAAGGTGCTGATCTTTACCGAGTTCGTACCGACGCAAGCGATGCTGGCCGACTACTTGGAGAGCCGTGGTTTCTCGGTAGCGACACTCAACGGCAGCATGGACCTGGAAGCGCGCACGCGGGCACAACAGGTGTTCTCGAAGGATGTGCGCGTGCTGATTTCGACGGATGCCGGTGGTGAAGGACTGAACCTGCAGTTCTGCCATGTCATCGTCAACTTCGACATGCCGTGGAATCCGATGCGGATCGAGCAGCGCATTGGCCGGGTGGACCGCATCGGACAGAAGCACGTTGTTCGCGCCATCAACTTTGTGCTCGAAGACACCGTGGAGCATCGAGTGCGCCAGGTGTTGGAGGCAAAGCTCGAGGTCATCGCGCAGGAGTTTGGCGTCGACAAGGCGGCCGACGTGATGGATTCGGTCGAAGCCGACCCGATCTTCGACGAGCTGTTCGTGCATGGTCTACAGAACCCGGATGCCATCGAACAGGAATGCGACGCGGTGGTGTCGCAGCTTCGATCCACCCTGACGGAGTCGAAGAAGAACAGCGATCTACTCACCACAGAGCACGATCTGGACGCTGATGATGCCCGCAAGTGGCGCGACCACCCGGCGCAGTTCTGGCTGGAGCGCGCCATTACCAGCGGGTTGGCTGCGCGCGGCGGTGCAGCAGCAAAAGTTGGTAAGGCGTGGCGGGTGAGGTGGGCAGATGGCAGCGAGTCGGCACAGGCCTGTTTTGACGCTCGCACGGCGGATGAAAACCCGGAGTTGGAATGGGTCACGATGGAGGACCCACGCGCTCGTGCTGTGATCAGTGAGCTGCCCCGCTCTGTCGCCGGTCAGCCACTGCCGGTGATCCGCGTGACCGGTCTTCCGGACTCGGTATGCGGCATCTGGTCGCTGTGGGAGATCAGTCTGGCGGCTGAGGGCTTGAGCCGGAAGCGCTTCCTGCCCGTGTTCATCAACGAGGAAGGCCGGCCCTTCGTCCCGACCGCCAAGCGCGTCTGGGATCTGCTGCTCACTGAGACCGTAGACGTGCATGCCGTGACAAGTGCCGAGGAGTCGGTGAGTTGGTTCGAGGCATCGCATTCGGCTGCGAGCACACAGGGAGAACGGATCTTCACTGAGCTGCTGACTGAACACCGCGCCCGGCTGAAGGAAGAGCGCGAACGTGCAGTGTATGCGTTTGAGGCCAGAGGTCAGGCCATTGGGCGCATTGGCTTACCCGCCGTGCGTGAGCACCGGCGCAAGCGGCTGCAGCAAGAACACGATGCACGTATGGCCGCGCTGGAAGACATGGAGACCAGCGTGCCGGATTTGAATGCCGTGATGATGGTGCGCGTCTCCGGCAATGTGATACCCGGAGGACATGTGGGATGAGCCAGTGGTCAGAACGCATTCTCAGCCACTTCACGGCCGATCTCACCCGGCTGTGGGTGGCGTGCGACCCCGACGATGTGCTGCTGGACGAAAAGGTGTTGTCTGAACTGCGCGGTCGCGGCTTCGAGGTGATGCTGTACGAAGACCCGTTCGCCTTCCGTGCTGAATACGAGGAACGCTATCGCGCAGCGTGGGATCACGGTGAGCCGGGGCCAGCGCCTTCGCTGGTTCTGCACCTGCGGAGCGCCGACGCGAATCCGCTGCCTTGGGACATTGTGCACCACGGACGTGTGGTTCGATTGAGCCTCGCGGAGCTCTTCCCCAGGCTGGCATACAGCGCGGTCCAGCAAGTCGAGCCGGAGCATTTGGCGGGGCTGTTTCATGCCCACCAAACCGAATTACAGTCAGCGCGCGGCGAGAACGAGTCCAAGGACTTCATTCTCGAACACGTTTACCAACTCACGCCGAGATCGATTCGCAACCCGGTCGACTTCTGGCGTGAGCTGCTGCGCATGCACTTCGCCAACCGCTCGTTGCCGTCACTGTTTGCCGAGCATGCGGCAGGCATCATGCAGGGCAAAGGATTGTTTGTGGACCTGCCCGTCGCCACGTGGTTGGCATCCAAGAGTGCGCTGTTGCGCGTGGTGCAAGATGCGTGGTATCGCTACCTGACGACCCTTGGGCTTGATGGCACGCGTACCGGGGAGTCGCCGCCGCCAGCCTATTTGGAAAAAGAGGGTGTCGCCAAGATCGAAATTCCGTTCGATCACTCAGATGTGCAGGTGCTGGTCGATTCCATGTTTCTCAACGGCAGCTTACATCCTCTGGCGGTGCACAACGTTCCGGCGCGGATTCCGAGTTGGATCAAGGCCGGAATTGTCCGGGACCCGGCGGCATTGCAGGCTTTAATACTCAAAGGTATCGATGGCCTGATCGAGATGACCCCAACGCTGGCATCTTCGCACAAGGACTGGAACGAGTTCGCCAAGCGCTACGGTGAGATTCTGGCACGCACGTATGGCCTGCGCGGCACAGAAAGCAGCGAATACCTGCCGGCGGCTCTCGGTCAACAAATTGTGGAACGCATTAAGACTTTGCAGGCGCAATCAGACGAGCATTTGCAAGCCTGGGTCGCTTCCCAGCATTACGCCGACCTGATCCTGCAGCCGGTGACCAAAGGCCCGGTGATGGTACACCACGTGCCGCGTTTTTTGCGCCATCGGCGGTCTGCAGGGGAAGCTAAGGTGGCTCTCCTGGTATTCGACGGCCTGGCCCTCGACCAGTGGGTGCAGATCCGCGAGCGCCTGATTGCCACCACGAAGCGCTTCGCATTTGACGAAGGAACCGTATTCGCATGGCTCCCGACCGTGACATCGGTGTCGCGCCAAGCGCTGTTCTCCGGCTTGAAACCGCGAGAGTTCGAAGACTCCATCGACAGGACGGACAGGGAGGAGTTCTTGTGGAAGACCTTCTGGCAGAACGAAGGTGTCAACTCAAATGAAGTAATGTATCGACGAGCACTGCGACACACCCGTCAGCTCGACGCACTGGACGCGGATTTGATTGACCGACGCCCGACGGTGGTGGGTCTGGTCATCGATGAGGTGGACGATCGGCTCCACAAGGAGCGGTCCAAGAAGGACGTGGCGATGTGGATCGAGAACTGGTTGACGACTGGTTTCGTCGACCGGCTGTTCTCGCTGCTGCTGGACAAGGGATACCACATCTATCTCACAGCGGACCACGGGAATGTGGAGTCCACTGGTGTCGGTAGACCCAACCAGGGCGTCATTGCCGAAACGCGGGGCGAGCGCGTGCGGGTGTATCGGAGCGAACCGTTGCTGACCGATTCTGCAGCGGCTTGTCCCAACACAATGAGGCTGGACATAGCTGGACTACCCGCGAACTTCATGCCCTTATTCGCAGGTGGACGAAACGCCTTTGTGCCCGAGGGAGAGCAGGTGGTAGTCCACGGCGGGGTGTCGGTCGAAGAGCTGATCGTGCCCTTTGTAAAAGTTAGTTATGTGATTGGTACCGAATGAATTCATCAGCCCCAAGGATCGGCTTTGATCGGTTCATTCAGCTTGATTGGGCGGCTGCGGCACTGAACATTCGTGCAGGCGTGGCTAAACTAGATGATCTGAATGCACTGCTCGATGCAGCCGAGCTTAGCGTGGAAGCTAAGAAAAAAACACGCACTGTACTAAATCGGCTGTGGCTGGAGCCGCGCGCCGAATTGATCGATTACGCGGATCGCGGTGTGGCCATCCACAAGACGCAGCCGGACATTCCTATTGCAGCGCTGTGCTGGGGAATGTCTGTGGCGACGTACCCGTTCTTTGGCAAGGTTGCCGAGTTGGTGGGCCGTCTATCTGCCATTCAGGGCGACTGCGCGTCCGCAGAGGTCCATCGGCGCATGAGCGAGACCTATGGGGAGCGGGAAGGCACACGACGCATGACCAACATGGTCATCCAGAGCCAGGCGAGTTGGGGCGCAGTGGAGCGGGCTGAGAAAGGCAAGCGTGTCATCCGGCTGACGCCAACACCGATCGAGAACGATGAACTCACGGTTTGGTTGATTGAGGCTGCGGTGCGATATGCTGGCAAACCTGTATCTGTGACCAACCTTCAATCGCTGCCCGTGTTGTTCCCGTTGACTTTCACGCGACCTCTGGCCTACCTCGTGTCGAATAGTGCCAACCTGACCATTCGATCCGAAGGGCCGAGCAATCAGTTTGTTGTCATGAGGAGTAGGTAGTCGTTATCGCGCTGCTGGACAGATGAACGATTTTGGCGGATGCCGGGCGAAGGTTTCATGGACATCGAATTGCACAGGAATTGGCCCGAACGCTCGACTTTTGGAAGTTGAAAACAAAAACGCCAACCAGCATGGTTTGGCGTTTTACTTGAGATGTTCTTAGTGGCCCAGGGGCGGAATCGAACTGTCGACACAAGGATTTTCAGATCGATGCTCGCTCGAAGCTATGTCTCTTGGCATGCCAATGCAGGAGTAACTCTATTATTCTGCCCACGAAACTGAGGGTATGCGGTCATTTTCGGAGGAACGATGCCTGACCGGACCATTCTGTAGTTGTCTTCACAGCATCGTGGATGAACGAAGAGAGACCAGCGAATGCCCGCTAGCTCGCCAATTCGATTACCCGGCGAGCACCCTCCAAAGCATTGTTAACTGCGAACCAGCGCAATTTCACTGCGTCTGCTTCCTGTTCTATCTCCAGTCGGTTTGCTCTCAGAACGTCTCGCTGTTTAGAGCCTAACGTGGCGTCATCGTCGCGAGGCACCGCTGCAATTAATGCTGAAGAGGTAACCCCCGAAATTTCCCGTGCCCGTTGGAGTTCAAAGATTCGCGCGCGCGCGTCTCGCATGCTCGCGCTTTGCCGCACAGGATGAAGGACCGTAAAATGCAGAATTGCTTTTGGTGAGCAGAAACCGAATTTTACGGTTATCCCACCGTGGACAAGCTCTGCACCACGTCCAAAACCGCTCAGGAGATCGGGGCGAACGCTTATGACCTCTTGCTTCACCTCAGATCCAAACCGACGGTTTACCTCTTCTTGCTGGGGCGAATCCGCCTCATCGGGCTCATCCAGTTTATCAAGATTGCCAAGGCTGCTATATAGCAGACATGCAGTTTGAAGAAGATCGGTCACTGTCTGCGCTTCCGTCGCGCGTAAAGGGCCGGGATAAACTCCTGATATAGGCGCGGAAAATGCGTCAATGGATTTCGAGGCAGAAGCGGCGACTTCGAATACCGTTAGCGAGTGATCAATGAGGCGGCGCAGGCCTGCAGCAGCCTTACCAAACAAACAGTCGAGCACATCGTTTCTTATCGTTCGAACGGCCTTGTATTCGTTATTAAATCCATGCAGGACTCCGACCATGAGCCGCTCGCCGGTTCCAGCGACAGGCTCCCAATAGAGTGCCCGCCATGGCCAAGTGCGTATATCGGGCTTCGGAAGCACGTTAGACTCTATCATGGTTAGTTAGGAGATCTAATGGACGGGGAAACCTGGCAACTAAACGATTCCCGATGGCGTTCAACCTGGTTGCTATCAATGGAACAACACCAGTAGTCGGCACCGTAACTGAAGATAGTGCTGTCTCGGCCGAAGCCGGGGCACTTCTGTCCAATAGTAGGGCCTGTGCGATCGCGCTACGCTGAAGGCGCTCATCTTGTCCAATGAATAATGCCATATCGCACAGTTTGTTAGCGTCCTGAAGATGAGAGCCCTGACCTAGTGCGAGAGCATGATCTATCCAGGCCTCAGTATTTCCATCCCAAAGGATGTTACCAAGATTCCTATCGCGATTATCAATGGCTTCATCGCACGCCGCTGCGAGTGGTGTCGTCGGCAGGCTGCATGCCAGTGCAGCACAGACTTGTAACGCAGCTTCCTGTGCCGGCCCTTTGGGCAGACTATCCAAGTTGAGCGATTGTTTGAGGTTGGGGTAGCCAACATCGGCACTTGCAAAAGCCATTGCGCCAGCTTCATCGATCAAAAATGGCAGAGGGACCGGTAGATTCCATTTGCTCAGTAGCAAGGCAGAGAACGCCTCGGCCATAATTTGGCCGACCGGTCCTCTCTTCAATATAGCAGAGCGCTTCGTACCATCTTGCAGCCGAATTACGCAACGTAGTGCGCCCGAGATCCCATCCCCGGCAGGTGTTTCACTTCCGTTCACAATGGTCGCGATATGAATTTCCATTCTCACCACTCTAGCTAGGATGGACTATGTACGCCGCAGAAAAACTACTTATTGCCTGCCGTTGCTATGTAGACAATGACATAGTGTACGAGCGCTAACAGGGCTATGTCTAGGGAAAGAATACCTGGAAGGCGAAAGCTGGGGCGCAGCGACCTGAAATGGGCCGGGCACAAGGACTTTGTGAACGAGGAAAAAATAACGCCCACTTGCATGAGTGGGCGTTGCGTGAGGTATGTTCTTGGTGGCCCGGGGCGGAATCGAACCACCGACACAAGGATTTTCAATCCTCTGCTCTACCAACTGAGCTACCAGGCCAAGGCGGCGAATTATAGCACGCCGCCCCACCTCGTCCATAGTTCTACGAACGC
Organism: Massilia sp. LXY-6; assembly: GCF_051233485.1. Classification (NCBI taxonomy): domain Bacteria; kingdom Pseudomonadati; phylum Pseudomonadota; class Betaproteobacteria; order Burkholderiales; family Oxalobacteraceae; genus Massilia; species Massilia sp. LXY-6. Next base: position 893 of record NZ_JBKFGF010000057.1, on the reverse strand, counting down.
GAGGCCTGGCGTTCGGCGTGCTGGCGGTCCAGCGCCAGGCGCAGCTCCTTGCGGCCCTTGGCTTCCTCGAAGCGGCGCGCTTCGTTCGGGGTGGACGGTGCCAGCTGTGGCACCGGCACCGGTTTCTTGTCCTCGCCGACCGCCACCATGGTAAAGAAACAACTGTTCACATGGCGCACTTCCTGGGTGCGGATGCTTTCGGCCAGCACCTTGATGCCGATTTCCATTGAGCTGCGCCCGGTGTAGTTGACGGCCGCCAGGAAGGTCACCAGCTCGCCCACGTGGATCGGCTGGCGGAAGGTGACCTGGTCGACGCTCATCGTCACCACGTAGGCGCCGGCGTAGCGGCTGGCGCAGGCGTAGGCGACCTGGTCGAGCAGCTTGAGGATGTGGCCGCCGTGGACGTTACCGGAAAAATTGGCGGTGTCCGGGGTCATCAGCACCGTCATGCTGAGCTGATGGTTGGGAAGATTCATTGATACTCCTTGCAAATTAACGGGTGCCGACCATGCCTCGCACCGAGGCATTCAGTCTGGCGGGATCATAGCCCACGCCGTCCTTGAACACGATCTCGACGTTTTCGATGTCCTGGATGCGGCGGCCCGGGTCACCGTCCACGACGACCAGGTCGGCGTTCTTGCCGGCTTCGACGGTGCCGATGCGGTCCAGCTTGCCGAGGTAGCGCGCGCCGTTCGCGGTCGCGACCCGGATCGCTTCCACCGGGCTAAAGCCCGCTTCGACCAGCAGCTCGACTTCGCGGTGGTCGCCGAAGCCGGGCAGCACACCGCCGTTGCCGGTCGGGTCGGGGCCGGCCAGCAGCAGGCCGCCGGCGCGCACGAAGGCCAGCTCGAACGCCATCTCCTTCTTCAGCGCCGCTTCCTGCTTGGCGGCGC
>NZ_JBKFGF010000056.1:0-38616 GCF_051233485.1 Massilia sp. LXY-6 | reverse complement strand
ACACCGCCGTTGCCGGTCGGGTCGGGGCCGGCCAGCAGCAGGCCGCCGGCGCGCACGAAGGCCAGCTCGAACGCCATCTCCTTCTTCAGCGCCGCTTCCTGCTTGGCGGCGCGGGCCGGATTGGCCGCCGCCGCGGCGCGCGCCGCAAGGTGGCTGCGCAGCGACTCGGCCGACATCATCGCCATCTGCTTTTTCGACAGCAGCGGGCGCGTGGCGACGAAGGATTCGAACACCGGCAGGGTCGAGGTGATCGCCACCTTGCGTGCCACCAGTTCGCGGATCAGGTCCTGCACCTGCGGACTCGACACCTCCAGCTTTTCCCACGAGGCCGAGATCGCGGCCCCGGGCGGACACACGTCCTTCTTGCGGTCCGGGACGAATTCCGTATCGGTGAAGACCGGGCCGTGTTCGAGGTTGTCGATGCCGAGCCGGGCCGCCTGCCGGTAGTCGACCGAGCACAGGTGGCCGGTCAGCCTGGTGCCGCGCTTGTGCGCTTCATCGATGGCGGCGGCCAGCACGTCGGCCGGGATGTTCATGTAGGCCTTGAACGAGGTCGCGCCTTCGCCGGCCCAGAAGGCCACCGTGCGGCGCGCCTGCTCGCGTTCGTCCATCGCCGTCATCTGCGGGAAGGTGCTGGCCTTGCCTTCGAGGTAGGGGCCGGTCACGTCGATGTGCGGGCCGGGGATCTGGCCGGCGTCGACCAGGCGGCGGATGTTCAGGTCGGTGTAGGGCTCGACGCTGCCGGTGGTGCGCATCGTGGTCACGCCGGCCGCCAGGTACATGCGCGGCGCCGAGAACGCGATCTCGGTGACGAAGAAGCCCGGCGGCGGGATTTTGCCGTCCTCGTCCAGGTTGATCGAGGCGGTGTACATCAGGTGGTTGTGCATGCCGACCAGGCCGGGCAGCACGGTGCGGCCGCGCAGGTCGAGCGCCTGGGCGCCGCCCGGGATCGGGGCGGCGCCGTCAAGGACCGCTTCGATGCGGCCACTGCGCACGATCACGGTGCGGTCTTCGAGCGGCGCGGCGCCAGTGCCGTCGATCACGCGCACGTGGGTCAGCGCCAGCAGCGGGGCATCGATCTTGATGAACTTGCGGACTTCCGCCGACGGTGCCGGTGACTGGGCCTGGGCCTGGGCCGCGGCGCAGAGGAAGCCGGCCAGCAGGACCAGCGTGTGCCGCATTTTTTTCATGGGGTCTCCTTGTGCATGACACCGCATGCTGACATGGAAACCCCATGGAGGCAACCGAGGCCCGGCTCAAAACTCTTCCCAGTCCCGAGCGGCGACGGCGGCCTTGCGCACGCGCGCGGCACGCGGGGCCGCGGGTGCCACGGGTTTGCCGGAGGCGGCCGGCAGGGCGCGGCGCGGCGGCTGTGTCGCGGGGGCAGGGGCGGCGCCGACCTGGAACAGCGCCACCAGCGCCGACAGCCTGGCGGACTGCTCCTGCATCGCCAGCGTGGCGGCCGCCGATTCCTCGACCAGGGCGGCATTCTGCTGGGTGGCGCCGTCCATCTGGGTGATGGCCTGGTTGACCTGGGCGATGCCGCTGGCCTGTTCGCGGCTGGAGGTGACGATATCGTTCATGATGGCGCTGACGCGGTCGATGCTGGTGACGATGCCCTGCATGGTCTGGCCGGCCTTGCCGGCCAGCGCGGAGCCGTCCGATACGCGTCCGGTCGAATCGTCGATCAGGACCTTGATCTCCTTCGCCGCCGAGGCCGAACGCTGGGCCAGCGCGCGCACCTCGCTCGCGACCACGGCGAAGCCGCGCCCCTGTTCGCCGGCGCGCGCCGCTTCCACGGCGGCGTTCAGCGCCAGGATGTTGGTCTGGAAGGCGATGCCGTCGATGACGCCGATGATGTCGGCGATGCGCGCGGACGACTGGTTGATCGCGCCCATGGTGTCGACCAGCTGGCCGACCATCGCGCCGCCCTGCTGGGCGACGCGCGAGGCCTGGGCGGCCAGTTCGTTGGCCTGCTCGGCGTTGTCGGCGCTGTGCTGGATGCCCTGGGTCAGCTGCTCGATCGAGGATGCGGTTTCCTCCAGCGCTGCGGCCTGGCTTTCGGTGCGGCGCGACAGCTCCTGCGATTCGCCCGACATCTTCGTGATCGTCTCGCCGATCGCCGCGATGCCATGGCGGACCTGGCCGACGATGCCGGCCAGGCTGTCGCGCATGCGCTTCAGGGCGGCCATCAGGCTGGCCTGGTCGCCGTCCGCCACCACCACCTCGACGCGCAGGTTGCCGGCCGCGATCTCGCCCGCCACCGCCGCCGCCAGCGCCGGCTCGCCACCCAGGCGGCGGAACAGCGAGCGCGCGAACAGGCTGCCGGCGGCGACGCTGAAGACCAGCATCGCCAGGCTCAGCCCGACCAGCGCGGTGGCGCTGTCGTGCGCGCTGTCCAGCACCTGCCCGTACAAGGCCTTTTCTGCCGGTGTGTCGAGCAGCCGGGCCAGCTGGCTCGTGTCGTTCGACAGCACCTGCAGGCGCCAGATGGCAATCGCGGTCGACAGGAAGGAGAGGGTGATCACGATGGCGAACGCGAACCGGAGCTGGTTCCGTACGCTGGCGGTGAGGGTTGTCAGCACGTCTTTTCCTTGTAGTGAGGGAAAAGTCAATTTAAGGATGCGGTGTCTACCGCGGTGCTGAGATGGCGCAACGAATCTGCTAGGATGGCCACATGTCTCTCCTGCTCGTCCCCGGCTTCATGGCCGATGAAACCCTGTGGCGCGACCTCGAGGCGCCGCTGGCGCGCTTCGCGCCGATCCATCATGCGGACCTGCGCCACGACAGCTCGATCGCCGCGATGGCGCACCGTGCGCTCGACGCCGCGCCGGCTTCGTTCCTGTTAATTGGATTTTCGATGGGCGGCTACGTCGCGCGCGAGATCGCCCGCCTGGCGCCGGAGCGGGTGCGGGCGCTGGTCCTGATCGCGACCTCGACCCGCCCCGACACCCCGGCACTACGGCAGCGCAAGGGCGCGATCGGCAAGGCCGCGCCGTCGATCGCCTTCAGTGGCCTGAGCCGCACCGCGGTCGCCTCGTCCCTGCATCCGAAGCAGCGCGACAACGAGCCGCTCATCGAGCGCGTGCGCGCGATGGGAATGCGGCTGGGAGGAGAGGTGTTCCGGCGCCAGTCGATGCTGGAGCGCCCCGGCGACCTCGACCGCCTGATCGACATCCGCTGCCCGACCCTGGTGGTGGCGGCGGCCCAGGACCAGCTGCGCAGCCTGGAGGAGGCGCGCGAGCTGCAGGCCGGCATTCCCGGCGCCACCCTCGACGTCATCGAGGACACCGGGCACATGATCCCGATCGAGGCGCCGCAGCGCCTGGCCGACCTGATCGTGCCCTGGCTGGAGCGGCACGCCGGCGCTTAGAACCTGGATTCTCAGGCCCCGTTCGCGATCCGGTAGAGCGCTTCCGCGACCCCGTGCCCATATGCCGGGTCGGCGCGCAGGAAGTGCCCGATCTGGCGGTCCCGGGTCGCGGCGTCGGCGCCGCTCAATGCAGCGGCGATGTTTTCGATCAGCTCGCGCTTGCCGTCGTCGCTGAGCAGGCGGAACAGCTTGCCGGCTTGCGTGTAGTGGTCATCGAGGGCACGCGTGTCGTAGCGGCCCGCCGCGCCCTCGACCTGCCAGCCGGCGTCGCCGTGGCCGAAGCCGCCGGCCGCCGGGCCGCCCGCACGGACCGGATCGTAGTTGGCGGCGGCACCCCCGTTGGCGATCGCCATCGCGCCGTCGCGTTGCTGGTTGTGGAAAGGGCAGCGCGGGCGGTTCACCGGCAGGTGCTGGTGGTTGGTGCCCACCCGGTAGAGCTGGGCGTCGTGGTAGGCGAACAGGCGCGCCTGCAGCATCTTGTCCGGGCTGTAGCCCAGGCCCGGCACGATATTCGATGGCGACAGCGCGGCCTGCTCGACGTCGGCATGATAATTGTCCGGGTTGCGGTTCAGTTCCAGGATGCCGACCGGGATCCGCGGGAAGTCGCCCTGCGGCCACACCTTGGTCAGGTCGAACGCGTCCCAGCCGGTCCTGGCTTCCCAGGCGGTGCGCTGTTCGTCGTCCATGACCTGGATCTCGACGCTCCAGCGCGGGTAGTCGCCGCCGGCGATCGCATTGAACAGGTCGCGCTGGGCGTAGTCCGGGTCGGTACCCGCCAGGCGTACGGCTTCAGCCGCCGACAGGTTCTTGATGCCCTGCAGGGTCTTGAAGTGCCACTTGACCCACACGCGCTGGCCTTGTTCGTCGATCAGGCTGTAGGTGTGGCTGCCGAAGCCGTCCATGTGGCGGTAGCCGTCCGGAGTGCCGCGGCTTGAGAACAGGATCGTCACCTGGTGCAGGCTTTCCGGGGCACGGCTCCAGAAGTCCCACATCATTTGCGCCGATTTCAGATTGGTCTGCGGGTCGCGCTTCTGGGTGTGGATGAAGTCCGGGAACTTGATGCCGTCCTTCAGGAAGAAGGTCGGGGTGTTGTTGCCGACCAGGTCCCAGTTGCCGTCCTCGGTATAGAAGCGCAGCGCGAAACCGCGCGGGTCGCGCTCGGTGTCGGCCGAGCCTTTTTCGCCACCGACGGTCGAGAAGCGCAGGAAGGTTTCGGTCTGCTTGCCGATGGCGGAGAACAGCTTCGCCTTGGTGTACCGGGTGATGTCGTGGGTGACGGTGAAGCTGCCGTAGGCGCCCGAGCCTTTGGCATGGACGACGCGCTCGGGAATGCGCTCGCGGTTGAAGTGCTGGAGCTTCTCGATCAGGTGGAAGTCCTGCAGCAGGACCGGCCCGCGCGGGCCGGCGGTGATCGAGTTCTGGTTGTCGGGGACGGGAATGCCGGATGCGGTGGTGAGGTCGGTCATGTCAGCTCTCTGCTCAGGTTATTGGCTATCGATTTATTAAAAACGATAGTTTTCGTATTCATGGCCATGGTAGAGCTTGCGCATCATTTATACAAACTATCTATTTATATTGATCCTATAGATAAAATAAATAACCCGATAGGACAGGGATCGCAGTACTCTGTTTCCATAAATCATTAAATTTTCCCGTCATGAACCTTTATCTGCCGTCCGCAAGCCAGCTCAAACTGTCGGAATTGATGGCGTCATTGAGTTATGCCCTCGACATCACCGAGGGCCAACCGCCGGGCCATTGCGTGCGCGCATGCTGGATCGGCATGCACATCGGGCGCGAGGCCGGCATGGCCGAGGACCAGTTGTGGGAGCTGTACTACACGCTCTTGCTGAAGGATCTGGGCTGCAGCAGCAATGCCGCGCGCATTTGCGAGCTGTACCTGACGGACGACCTGGATTTCAAACGCGACTACAAGACGGTCGGCGACAGCCTGCCGCAGGTACTGGGATTCGTGCTCAAGCATACGGGCCTGAAGGCCGGCTTGGCCGAACGTTTCCGCAGCGTGATGACGATCCTGCGCGACGGCCCCGAGATCGCGCGCGAGCTGGTCGCTACCCGTTGCCAGCGCGGCGCCGACATCGCGCGCCTGCTGCGTTTCCCGGAGGGCGTCGCCGACGGCATCTATTCGCTGGACGAGCATTTCAACGGCAAGGGCAAGCCGGCGCAGCTTGCGGGCGAAGCGATTCCCCTGTATGCGCGCATCGCCCTGCTGGCGCAGGTGATCGACGTGTTCCATACCGAAAGCGGCCGCGCCGGCGCGCTGAAGGAAGCGCGGGCGCGTTCCGGCCAATGGTTCGATCCGCGCCTGGTACAGGCTTTCGAACGGGCGGCGCAAGCGGAGGAATTCTGGTCCACCCTGGCCGGGGCCGGCATCGACGCCGCCGTGACCGGGCTGCAGCCGGCCGGGGAGGGGCGGCAGCATGCCATGGACGAGGACTACCTGGACGATATCGCCACGGCGTTCGGCCAGGTAGTCGATGCCAAGAGCCCCTACACGAGCGGGCACAGCGCGCGCGTGGCGCTGTACACGGACATGATCGGCGAGGCGCTCGGACTGTCGATGGCGCGCCGGCGCTGGCTCAAGCGCGGTGCGCTGCTGCACGACGTCGGCAAGCTGGGCGTCAGCAACAGTGTGCTGGACAAGGCGGGAGCGCTCGACCGCGACGAGTGGGACGCCGTCAAGCGGCATGCCGAGTTCACGGAAACCATCCTGGGACGGATCGGCGCCTTTCGCGAGCTGGCGGCGATTGCCGGCGCCCACCACGAGCGCCTGGACGGCAGCGGCTATCCACGCGGCCTGGCGGCGGCGCAGATCCGCATCGAGACGCGCATCATTACCACCGCCGATATCTTCGATGCGATCACGGCTTCGCGGCCGTATCGCGGCGCGATCCCGATCCCGCAGGCGCTCGAGATGATGAAGAAAACCGTGGGGACGGCGCTCGACCCGGATTGCTACGATGCCCTGGTGCGGGCGGTCGAGCGCGTGCCGTTTCCCGCCGCGGCTTGATAGGCGACAGGTCGTCCGCGCCACACCGACGCTTGGTAATGGCGGGAACGACGTAGTCGGCGCTTAAACCACCGTCAGCGTCACGTCGATATTGCCGCGGGTGGCGTTCGAGTACGGGCAGACGCCGTGGGCGGCTTCGACCAGTTCCTGGGCGGCGGCGCGGTCCATGCCCGGCAGGCTGACCGCCAGTTCCACGGCCAGGCCGAAGCCGGCCGGTATCGGGCCGATCGAGACGCTGGCGTCGACCGCGGCGTCGGCCGGCACGGCCACTTTCTTCTGGCCGGCGACGAATTTCATGGCGCCCATGAAGCAGGCCGAATAGCCGGCGGCGAACAGCTGTTCCGGATTGGTCGCATCGCCCTTGCCGCCCATTTCGGCCGGCGGCGCCAGGCGCACGTCCAGCAGCTTGTCGCTGGAGACCGAACGGCCTTCGCGGCCGCCGGTGGTGTGCGCTTTTGCGGTGTACAGGACTTTGTCGAGCTTGGTGGTCATCGTCTTACCTTTCCTCGTGGTTGAATTGAATGCATGGCTTGAATGATAGCGAACAATTAGATAGTGCGCTATTTAATTGTCGCGATGAGCTCGATAGGCGCAGGCAATCGACTCCTTAGCGCGGCCTGCCGAACATCTGGGTCCAGTAGAGCGTGCGGTGCGCGTTCGCCGGGTTGACGGCGTAGGCCGCGCCCATCTCGGTGACGGTCGGATTCATGATGTTGGCGCAGTGGCCGGGGCTGGCCAGCCAGCCGGCGACGGCTTCCGCCACCGTGCGCTGGCCCGAGGCGATGTTTTCGCTGATCCGGCTCCACTGGTAGCCGGCCTGCGTGGCGCGTGCGGGCGGGTCGCTGCCGCCCGGCTCCTTGTGATTGAAGTAGTGCTTCTCGGCCATGTCGCGGCTGTGGCCCAGGGCGGCACGCGCCAGGGTCTCGTTCCACGTGAGGGGAGGAGCGGCGCCGAAGGCCTCGGCGCCGCAGGTGCGCGGCGTGGCGCGCGCCTCGTTGACCAGCGCCAGCAGCTCCCCGCGCAGCTGCGCCGGGTCGGGCAGGGGCGGGAGCACGAGCGGATGGGCGAGCACGACCTGCCATTCGTTGCCGCGGCGCGCGGTGCCGACGGCCGAGTACTCGGCGCTCAGCAGCTTGTCGCAGTATTTTTCGCGCAGCACCGTCATCGCCGCCTGAGCGTCCGGGGGGCCCGTCACCGAGATCGACTCGGCACGGTCGGAGGCATAGCCGGCCTTCTTCAGGGCCGGTTCCAGGAAAGTGCCGAAGCCGATGCGTACCCTGGACAGCGCCGCCTCGGGCTGCAGCGGCGCAGCGGGTGCGGCGCCGCTGCCGGCGCAGAGGCCGGGCGCGGCACGGTAGGCATTGATCAGGGCGGCGAGCTCATCGCCTTCGTGCGCGCCGTCTCGCGCGCGCGCGGGCGGCGCGTACGCGGCGGCGAGCGCAGCGCAGAACAGGAGCGCGGCAGGGGCGGCGCTGGTGCGGAACAGGCGGGGAAGGGCGGGCATGGAGCAGGCGAGAAAATATCGTCCGATATGGGCACACCGAGCAGGAAATCAAGCCGTCCCATCCACTGTATGCGCAGCCATATGCATCGAATTCAGGGGCGCAATTGTGGCGAAAAGCATGATGAACTCTTGGCCTCGGGCAAAGTTTAAACTAGGATCGACGACCCGATTCACGCATGGAGACAAATCAATGAAGCATACCTTGTGCAGCGCCCTCATCGCGGGCCTGTTCGCCGGCCTTGCGCACGCCGGCGCGCCCGCCGCCCACCCGGCGCTGGGGGCCCCTTCGGCCGAACCCTCGGCCGCACAGAACGCAGCGGCTGCCACTGCCCGTTCCGGCATCGACACCGGCGCGCTGGATGCCGCGGTACGCCCGCAGGACGATTTCTTCCGCTACTCGCAAGGCAAGTGGCTGAAGGACGTCGACATTCCCAACGACCGTTCCAGCTGGGGCGCCTTCAATGTCGCCGCCGACAAGGTCGAGCAGCAGATCCGCACCCTGATCGAACAGGCCGCCCGGGACAAGCATGCGAAAGCCGGCTCGGACACCCGGAAGATGGGCGATTTCTACACCAGCTACGTGGACCAGGAACGCCGCAACGCGCTCGGCCTGGCGCCGCTGAAGGGCGAGCTGGCACGCATCGCCGCGCTGAAGGACAAGAAGTCGCTGGCCCCGCTGGCCGCCCGCTTCGAGCGCATCGGCGCCGGCTCGCCGGTCAGCATGGGCGTGCGCCAGGACGCCCGGGAATCGACCCGCTACATCGTCGGCATCTCGCAGTCCGGCCTTGGCATGCCGAACCGCGACTTCTACCTGCAGGACGAGGCCAGGTTGGCCGACACGCGCGCCAAGTACCTGGTCCACGTCGAGAAGATGCTGAGCCTGGCCGGCCACAAGGATGCCGCGCTTGAAGCCAAGGCCATCGTCGCGCTGGAAACCGAGATCGCCAAGGTGCAGTGGAGCGCCGTCGAGAACCGCGACCCGGTCAAGCGCTACAACAAGATGAAGGTCGCCGAGCTGAAGACGCTGGCCCCCAACCTCGACTGGACCACCTACCTGAAGGACACCGGCGTCGGCAGGGCGGGCGAGGTCGTCGTCAGTCAGCCCTCGTATCTGCAGGGACTCGACAGGATCATCGCCGCGACCCCGGTCGAGACCTGGAAGTCCTACTTCAGCTTCCGCCTGATCAGCGCCTACGCGACCTACCTGTCGCAGCCCTTCGAAGACGAAGCCTTCGCCTTCCGCGGCGGCGTGCTGAGCGGCACCAAGGTGAATCGTCCGCTGGAAAAGCGCGCCATCGCCGAAGTCAACCGCGACCTGGGCGAAGTGGTCGGCAAAGTCTACGTGGAACACTACTTCCCGGCCGAACGCAAGAAGCAGGTCGAGGAGATGGTCCACAACTTCGTGCTGGCCTACCAGGAGCGGATCGAGACCCTGGACTGGATGAGCGCCGAGACCAAGAAGCAGGCCCAGGCCAAGCTGGCCAGGATCTCGGTGAAGATCGGCTATCCGGACAAGTGGCGCGATTACTCTTCCCTGGCTATCCGCCGCGACGACCTGGTCGGCAACGTGATGCGTACCCGCGAGTTCGAGCACCAGCGCGGCGTCGACAAGCTGGGCAAGCCGGTCGACCGCAGCGAATGGGGCATGACCCCGCAGACCGTGAACGCCTACTACAGCCCGACGATGAACGAAATCGTGTTCCCGGCCGCGCGCCTGCAGGCGCCGCTGTACGATGCGGACGCCGAGCCGGCCATCAACTACGGCGCGGTCGGCATCTCGATCGGCCACGAGATGAGCCACGCCTTCGACGACTCGGGTTCGCAGTACGACGGCGACGGCAACCTGCGCAACTGGTGGACCAAGGAAGACGGTGAGAAATTCGCCGCCAAGGCCAAGGTGCTGGTCGCCCAGTACGGCAGCTATAGCCCGGTGCAGGGCTACAACCTGAATGGCCAACTGACGCTGGGCGAGAACATCGCCGACAACGCCGGCGCCATCATGGCCAGCCGCGCCTACAAGATCTCGCTGAAGGGCAAGCCGGCGCCCGTCATCGACGGCTACACCGCCGAGCAGCGCATCTTCATGGGCCTGGCCCAGGCACGCCGCGGCAAGGCCCGGGACGCCGCCCTGGTCGCCCAGGTGAAGTCGGATCCGCACTCGCCGGCCGAGTTCCGCGTCAACGGCAGCCTGCGCAACCACCCGGGCTACTACGAGGCCTTCGACGTCAAACCGGGCGACAAGATGTATCTGGCGCCGGAAGACCGTGTGATTTTCTGGTGATCAGGTAAAGCGCCGCCGCAGGTAAGTGACCGTCGTCCCCGCGCAGGCGGGGATCCATATTGAGTTGGCAGGCTACGCTCAGCATGGGTCCCACCTCCGCGGGGACGACGTCTTTGGGCTCATTGTTACGCCTTACGTAACGAACAATCCCCTCCACCCCTATTTTTCGCTTCGATGCTAGCAATTATCATTTGCTTGTCAGAAAAACGCTCACAACAAAGCGACTGACGTGCCGCCGTCGCCAGGCGGCACACCAGAACAACACGCGACGCGTGGCAGCGCCGTACACATCGAATCGGAAATCATCATGAACACCAAGCTGCTTCTTCCCGTCCTCACCGCCCTGACCCTGGCCGCTGCCAGCACCTCCGCCCTGGCCGTCTCCCAACCGGCCGAGTTCCGCGGCAATGCGGCGCCGGCCCAGGCCCCGGTCGACCAGGTCATCGTCATCACCGATGCGACCCGCTACGTCAATGTCACCGGCGGCTCGACGGTCCGCTTCGTCGTCGGCGACCGTTCCTTCAGCTGGAGCTTCCAGAACGGCGGCGCGCATGTGATCCCGTTCGACCTGGCGCTGATCGCGCCGCAGGGCGTGCTGAACCATCGGGTGACGGCTTACGTGTCGGACAACCCGCTCTACCAGACCAACTGAGCGGATACGTGGCGGCCACCGCTGCGGTAACATGACACGCTATGCGCAAGGATCTCGATTACGGACTGCTGCATGCGATGAACGCGTTCGTCCATGTGATGGATGGCGGCAGCTTCACGGCCGCCGCCGAGCACATGGGCATGTCGAAGGCGCAGGTTTCGCGTCTGGTGACCCTGCTCGAAAACCGCCTGCAGAGCAAGCTGCTGCACCGTAGCACCCGGCGCATTGCCGCCACCGAAGCCGGCGAACGCTATGCCGCGCACTGCAAGGCCATCCTCGACATGGTCGCCCTGGCCGAAGGGGAAGTCGGCGGCGGCGCGCGCGAACCCTCGGGCCGCCTGCGCGTGATGAGCATGACCGCGTTCGGCAACCGCTACGTGGCGCCGCTGGTGTCCGCGTATTGCGCGGCGAATGCCCGCGTCACCGTCGAGTACAGCTCGTCGCAGAGCCCGCCCGACCTGCTGGCGGAAGGGATCGACGTCAGCATCTATCTGGCGCAGTACCTGCCCGATTCGGCCCTGGTGGCGCTGAAGCTGGGCCGCATGTTTTCGGTGCTATGCGCGGCCCCCGACTACCTCGCGCGGCGCGGCACACCGGAACATCCGCACGACCTGGGACGGCATACCTGCCTGCGCCTGGTGACCTCCTCCTTCAGCCCCAACTGGCAGCTAGACCGCGGGAACGAACGCGCGACCCTCGATCCCCAAGGCCCGCTGGTCGGGAATACGGCCGAGGTGCTGCTCGACGGCGCGCTGAGCGGGCTGGGCGTTGCCCTGCTGCCCGCCTACAGCGTCGTCGACGACCTGCGCAGCGGCAGGCTGGTCCAGATCCTGCCCGGGTGGCGCTCGCCGGAGATCGGCATCTTCGCACTGCTGCCGTCCGGCCGCTTCCTGGATGCCAAGACGCGGGCCTGGATCGACCTGCTGAAGGAAGAGCTGCCGCCGGCCATCGAACGCGACATGGCGTATTTTTTGGGCTCGGCCGGCGATTTGTGACTGCCAGTCACGAATTGCGGCGGCGGGCCAGCAGCATTAGCGCACCCATGCCGGCGAACATCCACGCCATGCCCGGCTCTGGCACCTCGGCCGCCAGCTGGGCCGCCGCCAACTGCTGCAGCGAGCCGGCGATTTCCGGGCTGATGCCGAGGTCCCGGGCGACGTACTCACCGGTTCCCAGCGAACGTGGATCGAGCCCGGTGACTTCGCCGAAGATGGTCAGCGCCTCGAGATAGTAGCCGTACACGCTGCCGTGGTAGGAATCGGGAGCCCACAGGTTGATCCCGGTGACCTTGCCGTCGTACGGGTTGGCGTCGGCCAGGCCGCTGGCGATCGCGCGGTTCCAGGCCTGGCCGACCGGGATTACGCCGTCGATCAGGTCGGAGGCCAGGTCGGCCTTGTCGTAGCCGGCGCGCACGTCCAGGGCCATCCGGTCGATCGGCTGGCCGTACCAGGCGCCGCTTGGTTTATAAGTCTGGTCGGCGCGCGACCAGGTCGCGGTCAGCAGCACGTCGACGTTCGGGTTCTGGTCGTGGAAGGCCTGGGCGAGCAGGCCGGAATACTTGATCAGGGTCGTCGGATCGCCGGGATGGGCGCCATCCAGGGTGCTGTAGCTCTGCAGCAATACCTTGTCGAAGGGCTTGGCGATGATGCCGAGCTTGTTGTTGTAGTGGTAGTCCACGCCAACGCCGGGCACGGTTTCCAGGCTGACGTCGTAGTTCAGGCCCGCCTGCAGCGTGAAGGCCTTGAACAGGGATGGGACGCCGCCGATATGGCTGCCGTTCAGGTCGGTCACAGTGGCGGGACGGTAATCCTTCACCAGCGGGGCGCCGCCGGCCGGATCGCCGTAGGTGAAGCTGTTGCCTACGAACAGGATAGTCGTTGCCGAGGCGGGCGCGGCCACGGCCCCCAGCGAAAAGGCGGTCACGATGGCCAGGGTGGAACTGCGCAGGACGCGATGGATGTGCACGTTGTCTCCAGTATGTGATTATTGGTACTGTAGAGCTAGCAAATCTTGTGCCGGCTGCCTGGCGCCCGCCGCGCCGGACAGGGGTGTAAAAAATCCCGACGATGGCGCGAACCGCCGCAGGCATTACAATCGATCATCCCATCGAAAGGAATGCCATGCGCCCACCGTTTCCCGTCCGTTCCGCCGCGATCCTCTCCTGCCTGCTGGCCCTGGCCGCGCCCTCCGTGCAGGCCCAGTCGCAGGCCGAGGTCAGGATCGGCAGCGTCTCGCCGCTGTCGGGCACCGGCGCCCACCAGGGCAAGGACATCGAGAACGGGGCGCGCATGGCCATCGACGACCTGAACGCGAAAGGCCCGGTCATCGGCGGGAAAAAGGTCCGGTTCGTGCTGCAGGCCGAGGATGACGGCGCCGACCCGAAGATGGGCACGGCGGCGGCGCAGAAGCTGGTCGACAACGGCGTGGTGGCGGTGGTCGGCCATCTGAACTCGGGCACCACGGTGCCGGCCTCGAAGATCTACAACAGCGCAGGAATTCCGCAGATTTCACCGGCCGCGACCACGCCGCTGTACACCCGCCAGGGTTACAAGACGGCGTTCCGCGTGGTCGCCAGCGACAGCCTGGTGGGGCGCACGCTGGCGGCATATGCCATCAAGACGCTGAAGGCGAACAAGATCGCGGTGATCGACGACCGCACCGCGTTCGGCCAGGGCCTGGCCGACGAATTCACGAAAGGGGTGAAGGCGGTGGGTGGCGCGCAGCTGGTCAGCCGCCAGTTCACCAGCGACAAGGCGACCGACTTCAACGCCATCCTGACCCAGATCCGCGCGCATAAGCCGGACGTGATCTTCTATGGCGGGATGGATGCGGTGGCCGGACCGATGCTCAAGCAGATGAAGGCGCTCGGCATCGACGCGAAACTCGTCTCGGGCGACGGCGTGTGCTCGGAAAAGCTGCCCCAGCTTGCCGGGGATGCGCTCGGCAACGGCAAGGTGATCTGCGTGGTGGCGGGCGGGGTCAGCGGCGCCGGGGAGGAGGCGGCGGCGGCCGCCTTCGCCGAGCGTTACCGCCAGCGCTACAAGATGCCGCTGCAGACCTACGCGCCGTACGCCTATGACGCCACGATGGTGTTCGCCAGCGCCATGCAGCAGGCGAATTCGACCGACCCGGCGAAGTTCCTGCCGGCGCTGGCAAAGATCCGGTACCACGGGGTCACCGGCGATATCGCCTTCGATCCCAATGGCGACTTGCACGACGCCGCGCTGACGCTGTACACCTATCGCGACGGCAAGCAGGTCAAGCTGCAGGTGGTGCGCTAGCGGCGACGGGAGCGCACCATGCCCAGGCCGAACAGGCCGGCGCCGACCAGGGCCAGCGAGAACGGCTCGGGCACCGGGGTTCCCGAAACATACGACGTCACATACATGGTGTCCGGCGTCGCATCGTTGGTTCCCGCGGCGAACTGCAGGCCGCCGCCGATCACGCATTGGCTCAGGACCGGGCACCAGGCGGCGGCCGCGGCGGCCTGGGTCGGGTCGAGGATGAACAGGTATTGGCCCGACTGGCCGATGCCGCCCGTGTCGGTCATCATGAGGTCCGGGCCAGTATAGGCAAAATTCATCTGTGCCTTGGTCGGATCCGCGATACTGGTGTTGTACAGGCTCATGTAAAGATCCGTCAGCGTCGCCGGGCTGGCACCGCCTTCGCTGACGTTGACCACGATGGCCAGCTGGCCGGCGTTCTGCAGCGAACCGACCGCGGAAGCCACTTTCACCTCGTTGGCCAGTTGCATCTGGTTCAGGGCGGTATTGTCGCCGCCCTGCAGGCCCATCTGGCAGTCATAGAGTGGCTTGTCGAGCTGGCCATTTTTGAAGCCATTGAAGGTCACGCAACCGGATTCGGTGCCGTTATCCGTACCGCCAGGCCGGTTATTGTCCTGGACTGTGGCCAGGGTGCTCACCGCTCCCAGCCCGGTGCCGGTCGTTTGCGTGCCTGGCATATAGATCAAACCAGCGAAGGCCGGCGCACTGCCGGCCAGGATGACTGCTGCGAGTGCCGATTTCAAAGCAAGGGATTTCATGGCGATTCCTTTCGAGTCATGACGTGTAGTGGAAGGACGCACGTGTTACGGATTAATCCTGATGCATAAAACGGGCCAGTAAATACAAGTCAAAAGGATTCAAGCACTTAGCATAAGCGCTCAATGTTCAACATCTACACTGTGTAAGATTTTTCGACTAACCAAAAGTATTTCGCTTAAGAATTCTTATCTTCTGAACAGTGGCAAGACGCACTGCCGACCTAGATATATTTGTACGAATATAATTGAGGGTTGCTGATAAGGTGGTGCCCGCGGCAAGGGCGGGGCGGCAGCCGGCAAGGGCGGCGGGGGAGGTGGTGGTGGCGGTGCGGGCGGCGGTTCAGGAATGGAGACGGGGCTCGGCATGGGGCTGGGCAGCGGCCATGCCGAGCACGAGCACTAGTCGGTGACGACGTGCCACACGTCTTTCACCTTGTCGCCGGCCTTGTCGCCCGGCTTCTTGTCCTTGGCGAAGGTGTACAGCGGCTTGCCGTGGTAAGCGAGCTGCTTGCTGCCGTCGTCGCGGGTGACGGTCGAGTAGGGGGCGGCCATCGTGGCGCCGTCGGCGTGAACGGGCGGCCAGTTGGTCGCGCAAGGGCCGGTGCAGGCGCTCTTGCCGCTGTTGGCGGTGTCCTTGTCGAAGGTGTAGACCGTCATCCCTTTCGAGTCGACCAGCATGCCGTTCATTTTCTTGACCGGTGGATCGGCCGCGTGCGCGGACAGGGAGAACAGGGCGAGCAGGATTGCAGAACCAAGGCTGACTGATTTCATGGGAGTCTCCAGTGAATGTTTCAGTGCGCGAATCGGTATTGAACTGCCCGGCCATTGTAGTCCTGTGCGAAAACCTCCGCGTTTCCGCTTGTGCGTACTGTGTATTAGCGTACGGACAATGGAATGCGCTCAAGGCATGATGGAACCGTACTCATCGCACAACCTTGAAAGGAGCACGATCATGGGCAAATATTTCCTGGCATGGATTCTCGGCGTTCCCGCCATTGTGCTGGTTCTGTTCTACCTGTTCTTCCACTGATACGATTGATACGATTGATACGAAAACGCCACCCGAGGGTGGCGTTTTTGTCGTACCGATCATTTATAAAGCAGGGGTGGAGGCCGGAACTTTGCGGGCATGGGTATGTTGCTCAAACCCGTAGCCCAGCTTGATCAGCATTGGTTCCGAATAGGGGCGGCCCAGCATTTCCATGCCAACTGGCACACCGACCGGGGCGGTGGCCGTGGGTGTCGAGAAACCGGCCGGAACGACGATCGAAGGGAATCCGCTCACTGCACCCAGCACACCGTTGCGTTCCACTTGCGTTTCGCCCACCGGAACAACCAGGCGTTTCTGATGGGGGAACATGACAACGTCAACCTTATTGTCCGCCATGATCTTCAGGATTTTCGTTTGCAGGTCGGTGCGGCCGATCAGCCGGCTCTTGTATTCGACGCTGTTGGCATCCAGGGCAACGGCATTCTTGATGTTTGCCTCAATGCCCTTGTGATACTTGCCGGAAGCAATAATCTCTTTCAGGGAGTGCACCCCGACGTCAGCCGGCAGCGTGCGCAGGTAGGAGTCGAGATCCTTTTCGAGATCGTACAGGTGGACACTCACTTTGTTGACCAGTTCGTTCGCGTCGATCGGCTCTTCGATCGGGACAATCGTCGCACCCGCCTTGCGCATGGATTCGATTGCCTGGTCGATGACCCTGTTTGTTTCGGTATGCTCCGGCCCGTTTCCAAAAAAGCTCTTCAGCACGCCGATACGCGCACCTTTCAAGCCGTTCGCGTCCAGGAATGCCGTGTAAGTCTTCGGCTGATTGCCGACACTGCCCGCCGTGACCGCGTCTTTCGGATCGTAGCCCGCAACGACATCCAGCACTTTTGCGGCATCGGTCACGGTACGGGTAATCGGGCCTGCCTCGTCCTGGGTATAGGAGTAGGGGACGATCCCGGCGATGCTGACCAGGCCTTTTGTCGGGCGGATGCCGACCAAGCTGTTTGCCGATGACGGCGAACGGATCGAGTTGATGGTATCGGTGCCAATCCCCACGGTGCCGAAGTTGGCGGCGACAGCAGCGCCGGTGCCGCCGCTCGAGCCGCCGGGAGTGCGGGTCAGGTCGTAGGGATTCAGGGTCTGGCCGCCCAGCGAGCTGACGGTTTCGCCCCAAACCGCGAACTCATGCAGATTGGTCTTGGCGATCACCACGGCGCCAGCCTCCTTGAGCTTCTTCGCAATGAAGGCATCGTTCTGCGGGACATACCCTTTCAGGCTGAGCGAACCGGCGGTGGTTTGCAGGCCGGCAGTTTCGACGTTGTCTTTCAAGAGGACGGGAATGCCGTGCAGCGGACGCAAATGATGGGTTTTCTTGAATTCCGCATCGAGCGCCTGCGCGTCCCTCATTGCTTGCGGATTGAGCAGGATAATGCTGTTGAGCTTCGGGCCTTTCTGGTCATAGGCGTCGATACGCGCCAGGTACTGCCTGACGAGTTCCGCAGAAGTGATTTTGCCCGCTTTCATTGCGGCGTGGATGTCTGCGATCGTGGCTTCTTCAAGCTTGAAAGATGTTCCCGCCTGCGTGCCGGTTGCGGCATTGGCGTGCAGGTTGGCGCAGGCAAGCGCGGCGGCGCAACATACAAGTACAAGCGCTTTTTTACGCAGTGTCATTACGGTCTCCGTTATCGATTTTGGTTAATGTGTTTTAACTTCGTGTCCATGCAAGACTATCTTACTCAAAAATTAATAGTAAGAAACATTAAAATTTATTCATGAAAATGCGAAGTACGGATCGCACTAGCGAGCCGAACAGGACGGGAAGGGGATGCGGAGACTGAAAACAAAAACGCCACCCGAAGGTGGCGCTTTGCTTGCTGCTGAATTCTTGGTGGCCCGTGGCGGAATCGCACCACCGACCCAAGGATTCTCAATCCCTGCTTCCTGCGTTCAGCTCTTCCGTACAAATTCCGATTTCAGGCTCATGGCACCGAAACCGTCGATCTTGCAGTCGATGTCGTGGTCGCCGTCGACCAGGCGGATATTCTTGACCTTGGTGCCTTGCTTGACCACGCCGCCTCCGCCTTTCAGTTTCAAGTCCTTGATGACGGTGACGGAATCGCCATCCTGCAGCACGTTGCCGGCGGCATCGCGCCATACACGCGCCGCTTCGTCCGCGGCCGCCTCGGCCTTGACCGGCCATTCATGCGCGCATTCCGGGCAGACGTAGTTGCCGGAGCCGTCCTCGTAAGTCAGCGTGGAGCCGCAGGAAGGGCAGGGCGGGAGGAGCGTTGTCATGGCAGTATCCAGGTGAAATAAGGAGTCAAAAACAAAAAACGCCACCCGAAGGCAGCGTTTTTGGTGTACTTCTGAATTCTTGGTGGCCCGGGGCGGAATCGAACCACCGACACAAGGATTTTCAATCCTCTGCTCTACCAACTGAGCTACCAGGCCAAGAGAGGCATGATTATAGCCAGCGGTTTTCAAGGCCGCAAGTCCCGAGCGGCAATTTTTTAAGAACCGGGCCGCGGACCTGGCACAGGCTGGCGGAGCCGCCCAAGTGCAAGAGGCTATAATGTCCCCATGACTACACCGACCTCTTCCTCCGCACCCTATCGTGCCGACGGGCGCCGTAGCGACGTCTGCATCGTCGGCAACGGCGCGATCGCCAAGACCGCCGCCCTGGGCTTTTCCCAGGCCGGGCACAGCGTCACCCTGCTGGTGCCGCCCGCGCGTCCGGGCGCGGAAGAGACGTCCGGATCCTCGTCTTCCGGTGGCGGCAAACCGTGGGACGTGCGCGTGTACGCGCTCAACCACACGGCGCAGAAGCTGCTGGCCTCGCTGAAGGTCTGGGGAGCGCTCGACATGACGCGCGTGGCGCCGGTCGACGCGATGGACGTCAAGGGCGATGGCGAGCAGGGCGGCCAGCTCGGCTTCGACGCCTTCGGCGCCCATACCGGCACGCTGGCCTGGATCGTCGAGGACAGCAACCTGAACAGTGCGCTGGACGCGGCCCTGCGCTTCGCCCAGAACGTCGACGTCGTCAGCGGCCGCGCCTGCAGGCTGAGCTGCAGCCCGCTCGGCGCGAAAGTCGAACTGGAAGAGGGGGCCCCGATCGAAGCCCAGCTGCTGCTCGGGGCCGACGGCCGTGAATCCTGGGTGCGCGGCCAGTGCGACATCGGCATCGACTACCGTTCCTACCACCAGCACGCCATCGTCGCCAACTTCTCCTGCGAGAAGCCGCACCACAACGTCGCCCACCAGTGGTTCACTTGCAAGGAGGGCATCATCGCCTTGCTGCCGCTGCCGGGCAATCGAGTGTCGCTGGTCTGGTCGGCGCCGGAAACCCTGGCCGACACCATCATGGACGAGTCGCTCGGCGAGCTGGCGATCCGCCTCGGCGAATACTCCGAAAAGCAGCTCGGGCTGCTCAAGCCCCTGCAGCCGGAAGCGGTGAAGGCGATCCCGCTGGCGCTGGTGCGCCCGCATGCGATCGTCGCGCCGCACGTGGCCCTGATCGGCGACGCCGCCCACGCCGTGCATCCGCTGGCCGGGCACGGCATGAACCTCGGTTTCGGCGACATCGTCGACCTGCTGCGCATCGTGAACGAACGCGAAGCGCAGCACGGCATCGGCGACGAGCGCGTGCTGGCACGCTACGCCAGGGCGCGCAAGGAAGACATCCTCCTCATGCAGCTAGCCACCGATGGGCTCGAACGTTTGTTCGGCGCCAACCTCGAACCCGTACGCGTGATCCGCAATTTGGGCTTAAACTTGCTGGATAAGTTGCCCTTGGTAAAGCGCAGACTGATCGCCCACGCGATGGGTAAATAATTTTTAAGGAATAAGTTCATGGTCAAGACCAAACTCGCCGTCCTGCTGGCGACCGGCCTCATCACGTCCTGCGTCGGCGCGCAGAATTCGGTCGAGGCCACCATCAAGAAGAACATCGAGCCGCGCCTGGGCGGGGCCAAGATCGAATCGATCAAGGAAACGCCCTACGGCGGCCTGTACGAACTGCGCGTCGCCGGCGACATCCTGTACACCGACAAGAAGGGCGAATACCTGGTCATCGGCCACGTCTACGATGCCAAGACCACGCGCGACCTGACCCGCGAGCGCATCGACGACATCAACAAGATCAAGTTCTCGGACCTGCCGTTCAAGGACGCCATCAAGCAGGTCAAGGGCGACGGCAAGCGCGTGATCGCCGTGTTCGAAGACCCGAACTGCGGCTACTGCAAGCGCCTGCGCCAGACCGCGCTGAAGGACCTGAACAACGTGACCATCTACACCTTTATGTACAACATCCTGTCCGAGGATTCGTTCGTGAAGTCGAAGAACATCTGGTGCTCGGCGGACCGCAGCAAGGCCTGGGATGACTGGATGATCGGCGGCAAGGCCGCACCGGCGGCCCCGGCCAGTTGCGAGACGCCGAACGACAAGATCCTGGCGCTGGGGCAGAAGCTGAAGATTCAGGGCACGCCGGCGATCTTCTTCGCCGACGGCTCGCGCATCCCGGGTGCGGTCGACCTGCCGACGATCGAAAAGAAGCTTGAATCGATCAAGCAGTAGTGGATGGGGCCTCGGCAAACCTACTGCGCGTTGCAGGTGCGGCGGGGGCGCCGAGCTCGGCGATGCTCCGCTGCGGCGGACCGGCTGTGCCGTCAGTACAGCTGCGCTTCTTGGCCACACCTGCTGCCGCTCGCTACGGTTTTCCGAGGCCCTGTTACGTTCGGCTATATAAAAACAGAAGCAATGTCCAAAACCAGGAGTAGTACTTGGTCACTCTGAACATCAACGGGCGCGACCTGCAGGTCGACGCCGATCCCTCCACGCCCATCCTCTGGGCGCTGCGCGACAATCTCGACATGACCGGCACCAAGTTCGGCTGCGGCGCTGCCCTGTGCGGCGCCTGCACCGTGCACCTGGACGGCGAGGCGATCCGTTCCTGCATCACGCCGATTGCGAGCGCTGCCGGCCACAAGATCACCACCATCGAGGCGATGGAGAGCGACAAGGTCGGCAAGGCCGTGCAGGACGCCTGGGTCAAGCACGACGTGCCGCAGTGCGGCTACTGCCAGAGCGGCCAGGTGATGAGCGCCACCGCGCTGCTGCGCGTGAACAAGGCGCCGAGCGATGCGGACATCGACAACGCGATGAGCGGCAACATCTGCCGCTGCGGCACCTATCAACGGATCCGCGCGGCCATCAAGGATGCCGCTAAAACAATCGCTGTCGCCTAAGGAGTCCACATGCGAGCAGAATGGTTCAAGAACGCGGGCTCATCTGGCGCCGCGGTGGGTGCCTTGGGCATCAGTTCGCGCCGCGGTTTCCTGAAGGCCGGCGCGGCCGCCACCGGCGGGCTGGTGCTGGGCTTCGTCCTGCCGGGTAGCGGACGGATGGCGCGCGCCGCTGATGCTGCGAAGCCGGTCGTCTACGCGCCCAACGCCTTCTTGCGCGTGGCGCCGGACAACAGCGTCACCGTGATCGTCAACCGTCTCGAATTCGGCCAGGGCGTGCACACCTCGCTGCCGATGGTGATCGCCGACGAACTCGACGCCGACTGGAGCCAGATGCGCGCCGAACTGGCGCCGGCCGCCGACGTGTACAAGGACCCGGCCTTCGGCATGCAGATCACCGGCGGCTCGGGCACCATCGCCCACTCCTTCACCCAGTACCGCGAAGTCGGCGCCCGCGCCCGCGCGATGCTGGTCGCGGCAGCAAGCGAGCAGTGGAAGGTGAATCCGGGCCAGTGCCGCGTTGCCAAGGGCATCGTGGTCGGCCCGGCGGGCCAGAAGGCGAGCTTCGGTGCGCTGGCCGACGCCGCGATGAAGCAGCCGGTGCCGCAAACCGTCACCCTGAAGGATGCGAAGCAGTTCCGCTACATCGGCAAGCCGATGAAGCGACTGGATGCGCGCGCCAAGTCCAGCGGCCGCCAGCAGTTTGGCCTCGACTTCAAGCCGGAAGGCGGCAAGCTGGCCGTCGCCGTGGTCGCCCATCCGCCGGTGTTCGGCGCCAAGGTCGCGAAGTTCGACGCCTCGAAAGCCAGGGCGATCCGCGGCGTGATCGACGTGCTGGAGATTCCGGTGGACCGGGGCGGACGCGGCATCGCCGTGATCGCCGAAGGCTACTGGCCGGCCAAGCAGGGCCGCGACGCGCTGGTGGTCGAGTGGGATACCGGCAGCGTCGGCAAGCTCGATTCCGCCGCCCAGCTGGCCGAATTTGCCGGACTGGCGAAGACCCCGGGCGCAGTGGCGCGCCAGGCCGATACCTCGAAGCTGGGCACGGCCGCGAAGAAGATCTCGGCCGTCTACGAGTTCCCTTATCTGGCGCACGCGCCGATGGAACCGATCAACTGCACGGTCGACCTGAAGGATGACAGCTGCACGCTGTGGGTCGGCTCTCAGTTCCAGACCGGCGACCAGCTTGCTGCTGCGAAAACGGCCGGCCTGAAGCCCGAGCAGGTGACCCTGCACACGATGATGGCAGGCGGCGGCTTCGGCCGGCGCGCAGTGCCGACCTCGGACTTCGTGGTCGAGGCGGTCAACATCGCCAAGGCCTGCAAGGCGGCAGGGCACAGCGGCCCGGTGAAGATGATCTGGAGCCGCGAGGACGACATCAAGGGCGGCTACTACCGGCCTTCGCACCTGCACCGCGCCGAGATCGGCCTGGACGCCCAGGGCAATATCCTGGCCTGGGACCACGTCATCGTCGGCCAGTCGATCGCCGCCGGCACGCCCTTCGAAGGCTTCATGATCAAGAATGGCGTTGACAGCACCATGGTCGAGGGCATGGGCGAACCGTATGACGTACCGCTGAACCTGTCGGCCCACATTGCCCGCGCCAACGTGCCGGTGCTGTGGTGGCGCTCGGTGGGCTCGACCCACACCGCCTTCGTGATGGAGACCCTGATCGACGAGGCGGCGCATGCCGCGGGGCTTGACCCGGTCGCGTATCGCAAGAAGCTGATCGACCCGAAGCACGCGCGCCACCATGCGGCGCTGGACCTGGCGGTGGCGAAGTCCGGCTATGGCAGGAAGACCCTGCCGAAAGGCCATGCCTGGGGCGTGGCCGTGCACGAATCCTTCGGCACCGTGGTCGCCTACGTGGTCGAGGCCTCGATCAAGGACGGCACGCCGCACCTGCACAAGGCGACCGCCGGCGTGCATTGCAACCTGGCGGTGAACCCGCTCAGCATCGAAGCCCAGATCCAGGGCGCCGCGCTGATGGCGCTGGGCACCACGCTGCCGGGCGCCGCGATCACGCTGAAGGATGGCGTGGTCGAGCAGCAGAACTTCGGCGACTACACGGTCGCGCGCATGAACGACATGCCGCAGGTCGAGGTGCACGTGGTGCCGTCGAACGACCCGCCGACCGGCATGGGCGAGCCGGGCCTGCCGCCGCTGGCGCCGGCCTTCGCCAACGCCCTGTTCAAGCTGACCGGCAAGCGGCTGCGCAAGCTGCCGTTCGACCTGGCGTCAAGCTGATCATGCGCGTTCTCCCCGTTGGCATCCTGATGGCGGCCGGCAGGGGGCGTCGCTTCGATCCGCTGGGGCAGCGCAACAAGCTGCTCCAGCCCCTTGCGCAAGCCGGCGGCGACCCGGTGGCCGTCGCCAGCGCGCGCAAGCTGCTCGCGGTTCTCCCCACCGTGATTGCCGTGGTGCCGCCGGATGACGGCGGCGTTGGCGCGCTGCTGGCCGCGGCCGGCTGCGAAGTCACCGTGTGCCCGGATGCGGACAGCGGCATGGCGGCATCGCTGGTGCACGCGCTGCGCCACTCCCTCCCGTATGACCCCGCTGCCTGGCTGGTGGCGCTGGGCGACATGCCGTATGTGGACCCGTCGACGCTGCAGGCATTGGCCGACGCGCTGGCTGCCGGGGCCCCGATCGCCGCACCCGTGATGGGTGGCCGGCGCGGCAATCCGGTCGGTTTCGGGCGCGTCCACCTGGAAGCCTTGCTGGCGCTGAGCGGCGACCAGGGCGCGCGTCAACTGCTGCAAACCTGCCCCGTCAGCGAGGTCGAGGTGACCGACCCGGGCATCTTCCGGGATATTGACATCCTTACCGATTTGTAAGTGGTTCGAACTCCCTCTTGCCAAAGAATCCGATTACACTACGGCGAATAAGAGAGCGATTGTTCACACCATGAAAAAAATAAATCAGAAGAAGCAGGCCGCGGTCCAGTACACCATCGTGCCGAAGGACCTGGCGGGCCACCTGTTCAACGTCAGCGTCACGGTGGCGCTACCCGCCGCCGAAGGCCAGGTGTTCGCGCTGCCGGCCTGGATCCCGGGCAGCTACATGATCCGAGAATTCGCGCGCAACATCGTTCGCATCCGCGCCGAGTCGGGTGGCCAGCCGGTCGAACTGGCCAAGCTCGACAAGCACACCTGGCGCGCGGCCCCGGTTGCCGGTCCGCTGACCCTGCACTACGAGGTGTATGCCTGGGACCTGTCGGTGCGCGCCGCCCACTTGGACCAGAGCCACGGCTTCTTCAACGGCACCAGCGTGTTCCTGCGCGTGCTCGGCCAGGACGCGGCGCCGCACCAGGTCGACATCCAGCGCCCCGGCGACCCGGCGGCAGCCGGCTGGCGCGTGGCGACCTCGCTGCCCGAACTGGGCGCCAAACGCTACGGCTTCGGGACCTATCTCGCCGCCGACTACGACGAACTGATCGACCATCCGGTGGAAATGGGGGACTTCGCGCTCGCGAGCTTCCATGCCCACGGCATCCAGCACGACATCGTGGTCACCGGGCGCGTGCCCAACCTGGACATGGAGCGCCTGCGGCAGGACCTGAAAGCCATCTGCGAAACCCAGATCGCCTTCTTCGAGCCGAAGACCAAGAAGGCGCCGATCGAGCGCTACGTGTTCCTGACCATGGCGGTCGGCGACGGCTACGGCGGCCTGGAACACCGCGCCTCGACGGCCCTGATCTGCTCACGCGTCGACCTGCCGAGCACCGCCGCGCCAAAGACGGCCGAACGCAGCGAGGGTTACGTGACCTTCCTGGGCCTGTGCAGCCATGAGTACTTCCACACCTGGAACGTCAAGCGGATCAAGCCGGCCGTGTTCGCGCCCTACGACCTGCAGGCCGAGAGCTACACCCCGCTGCTGTGGCTGTTCGAAGGCTTCACCAGCTACTACGACGACCTGATGCTGGTGCGCAGCGGCATCATCAGCGAGGGGACTTATTTCAAGCTGCTCGGCAAGACCGTCGGCAGCGTCCTGCGCGGCAGCGGCCGCACCAAGCAGAGCGTGGCCGAATCGAGCTTCGACGCCTGGACCAAATACTACCGTCAGGACGAGAACGCGCCGAACGCCATCATCAGTTATTACACCAAAGGTTCGCTGGTCGGCCTGGCCTTCGACCTGACGATCCGCGCCAAGACCGGCGGCGCGGCATCGCTGGACGACGTGATGCGCGCGCTGTGGGAACGCTACGGTCGCGATTTCTATGCCGGCGCTTCCGGCGATGGCCGCGGCGTAACGGAGAAGGACGTGGAAGCGCTGTTCGACGAAGTCAGCGGCCTGCGCCTGAAATCCCTGTTCGACCGCTACGTGCGCGGCACCGAGGATATTCCGCTGGCGAAACTGTACGCTCCCTTCGGCATCAAGCTCGTCGATGAGCGCAAGAACGCCAAGCCTTCGCTGAACATCGGCGTCGGCCGCGACCCGCTGGGCGCCAAGCTGAACCAGGTGCACGAAGGCGGCGCGGCGCACCAGGCCGGCCTGTCGGCGGGCGACATCGTGATCGCGCTCGATGGCCTGCGCGTGAACGGCGCCCCATCCAATTTGGACCAATTGCTGGCGCGCTACCGCGTCGGCGACACCGTTCCCGTGCACGCCTTCCGCCGCGACGAGCTGATGCGCTTCGAGCTGACCCTGCAGGGCTGCGTCGCGCCGGTCGTCACCATCGGCGTGGCGCCGGGCACGCGCAAGACGGCAACGGTCAAGCGGCCCAGCGCGAGTTAATCCGCCGTCTGCGGTCCGGCCAGGCTGCGCAGCTGGAAGCGGTAGTCCTTGTCGAACAGGAAAGTTTCAGAAAAGGTCAGCGAACCGGTGCGCAAGGCCAGCCGCTGCGGCCGCGGCAGGGGTGTGCTGCGCCGCATCGAGGCCAGCGCGACCTCGGACGCATCCGGGTCGCGCGAGCGCTGCACCGCGACGTCCTGCAAGCCGCCGTTTTCATCCACCGTAATCTCGAGCACGACGATGGCCGGCAGCATCGGCGGCAGCTTGCCGCTGAAGGTCCGGTCGGGATTGTGCTGCACCACGTGCTGGGCGACCTGGGTCTTGTAGTCGTCGAGGCCGGCGGGCGCCGGTTTCGATGCGGGGGCGGGAGAGAAGGGGTGAACGATCCGCTCGGCAACGTGTTCGATCGAGGAGCCGACGGTGGTCGCCACCGTCGTCACGCTCGAACATCCGCTCAAGCCTGCCAATAACATCGGAGTGAAGACCAGGTTCGTGCGGATAGTCGTTTTCATGACCGGAATCTCCAAAAACCTGCTGCGCGGTGCATTGCCGGCCCGCTTTTCCCGACCGGCACTGCCGCTGCTCGCGACGGTTTTTCGAGATTCCTTCTAGTCGAATAAACGTCGCAGTTCCGTGCCGGGATCGGGCGCGCGCATGAAGGCTTCGCCCACCAGGAAGGCATGCACGTTGGCATCGCGCATGCGCTTGACGTCGGCCGGCGCCAGGATCCCCGACTCGGTGACCACCAGGCGCTCCGCCGGAATATTCTGCAGCAGGCCGATGGTGGTGTCCAGCGTGACCTCAAAGGTGCGCAGGTTGCGGTTGTTAATGCCCAGCAGCCTCGTGTTGAGGCGCAGCGCAGCATTCAACTCGTCGCCGTCATGTACTTCGACCAGCACATCCATGCCGAGTTCCTGGGCGCAGGCTTCGAGTTCCGCCATCAGGCCGTGGTCCAGGGCCGCGACGATCAGCAGGATCGCGTCGGCGCCCATCGCGCGCGCTTCGTACACCTGGTACAGGTCGACCATGAAATCCTTGCGGATCACCGGCAGTTCGCAGGCGGCGCGCGCCTGCTTCAGGTAGTCCGCGGAACCCTGAAAGAATTGCGCATCGGTCAGCACCGACAGGCAGGAGGCGCCGCCCTTCGCATAGCTTTCGGCGATGGCGGCCGGCTGGAAGTCGGGACGCAGCACGCCCTTCGACGGCGAGGCTTTCTTCACTTCGGCGATCACGCCGGCACGTCCCGCCTCAATATTGCGGCGCAGGCTTGCTTCGAAGCCGCGCAGCTTGGCGCGCAGTTCGCTGTCGCCCTCGACTTCGCGGCGCAGGCTGTACAGGTCGCGGTGTTTTTTGGCGGCGGCGACTTCGTCGGCCTTTACTGCCAGGATCTTGTTCAGGATGTCGGACATAGAAAAACCTTCAGGATTGCTTCGACAGCGCCAGTTTGACGCCGAGCCAGACGAACAGGCCGCCGGTGAAGCGCTTGAGCCACAGCGAGAGAAAGGGAGCGAGCTGGATGCGCGCGCTCGCCCGGGCTGTGAACAGCGCCAGCGCGTTACACCAGAGCATGCCGTTGATGTTGAAAATGCAGCCGAGGACGATGAAGGCCAGGGCCTTGTTCGGCGCGGAGGCAGCGATGAATTGCGGCACGAAGGCCAGGAAGAACAGTGCCACCTTCGGGTTCAGCACATTCGTGAGGAAGCCCTGGGCGAAGATCTTCCGGTAGGGCAGGCGCGGCAGGGCCGGGGCCACCGTCGTATTTTCATGCTTCCTGCTGCGCAGCAGGCCGACCGCCATCCACAGGATATAGGCTGCGCCGACCAGCTTGACCGCAGTGAATGCGGCGGCGGAGGTCGCCAGCACCGCGGACAGGCCCAGTGCGGCGGCGAGGATGTGCACGCAGGTGCCGGCGCCGATGCCGCCAGCTGCAGCGCTGCCGGCGCGCCAGCCCTGGGTGGCGCTGCGGGTCATGATCAGGAGCGAGTCGGGACCGGGCAGGATGTTGAGCAGCAGCCCGGACAGGATGAAGACGGGCAGGTCGTGGATTCCCAGGAACTGTGCCGGCATTTCAGTTTGCCATCAGTTGCTGATACTCAGTTGGCGCGTCACGCTGACGAACTGGTCGAGCTTGGCCAGCGCCGCGCCCGAGGCGATGGCGCTGCGCGCTTTCTGCAGGCCTTCCTCGATCGAGGATGCCACCCCGGCCGCGTACAGCGCGGTGCCGGCGTTCAGCGCCACGATGTCGTGCGCCGGACCCGGTTCGCCGCGCAGCGCTTCCAGCACGCGCGCCTGCGACTCGGCCGCGTTCGCGACCTTCAGGTTGCGGCTGGCGATCATCTGCAGGCCGAAGTCTTCCGGGTGGATTTCGTATTCGCGGATCTCGCCGTTGACGAGTTCACCGACCATGGTGCCGGCGCCCAGCGAGACTTCATCCATGTTGTCGCGCCCCCAGACCACCACCGCGTGCTCGGCGCCGAGGCGCTGCAGCACGCGCACCTGGATGCCGACCAGGTCGGGGTGGAACACGCCCATCAGGATGTTCGGCGCGCCGGCCGGATTGGTCAGCGGCCCCAGGATGTTGAAGATGCTGCGCACGCCGAGTTCGCGGCGCACCGGCGCCACGTTCTTCATCGCCGCATGGTGGTTCGGCGCGAACATGAAGCCGATGCCGGTCTGCGCGATCGACTGGGCGATCTGTTCGGGCTTCAGGTCGATCTCGGCGCCCAGCGCTTCGATCAGGTCGGCGCTGCCGCTCGACGAGGACACGCTGCGCCCGCCGTGCTTGGCCACGCGCGCGCCGGCGGCGGCGGCCACGAACATCGAGGCCGTCGAGATATTGAAGGTATGCGCGCCGTCGCCACCGGTGCCGACGATGTCGAGCAGCTTGGTGGTGTCGGCCATCGGCACCTTGGTCGAGAACTCGCGCATGACCTGGGCGGCGGCGGTGATCTCGCCGATGGTTTCCTTCTTCACGCGCAGGCCCACGGTGATTGCCGCGACCATGGTCGGGGAGATCTCGCCCGACATGATCTGCCGGAACAGGTGCAGCATTTCGTCGTGGAAGATTTCGCGGTGTTCGATACAGCGCAGGAGCGCTTCTTGCGGGGTGATCATGGCGGGTCCAGTTCTCTTCGAACGTCGTCCCCGCGAAAGGCGGGGACCCAAGTTTGTCGATATGCCGAGAAACTTGGATTCCCGCCTTCGCGGGAATGACGGTTTTAACGTTCCAGGAAATTCTTCAGCATCGCATGTCCGTGCTCGGACAGGATCGATTCGGGGTGGAACTGCACGCCCTCGATGTCGAACTCCTTGTGGCGCACGCCCATGATTTCGCCGTCGTCGGTCCATGCCGTCACTTCCAGGCAGGACGGCAGCGAGGCGCGTTCGATTGCCAGCGAGTGGTAGCGGATCACGGTAAAGGGGCTAGGGAGACCCTTGAACACGCCCTCGCCAGTGTGGGCGATCTTCGAGGTCTTGCCGTGCATGACCTGCTTGGCGCGGATGATCTTGCCGCCGAAGGCTTCGCCGATCGCCTGGTGGCCCAGGCATACGCCCAGGATCGGCTTTTTACCCTTGAATTCCTTCAGCACATCGACCGACACGCCGGCATCCTTCGGGCTCTTCGGGCCGGGCGAGATGCAGATACGGTCCGGGTTCATGTCGGCGATCTGGGCCAAGGTGATCTCGTCGTTGCGCACGGTGCGCACATCCTCGCCCAGCTCGCCGAAGTACTGGACGATGTTGTAGGTGAACGAGTCGTAGTTGTCGATCATGAGCAGCATGTCAGATCTCCCCATCCAGTCCGTCTTGCACTTGCTCGGCCGCGCGCAGCACGGCGCGTGCCTTGTTTTCCGTTTCCAGCCATTCCATCTCGGGGATGGAATCGGCCACGATGCCTGCCGCCGCCTGCACGTACAGGTTGCCGTCCTTGATCACGCCGGTGCGGATCGCGATCGCCACGTCCATCTCGCCCCCAAAACTCAGGTAACCGCAGGCGCCGCCGTAGATGCCGCGCTTGACCGGCTCGAGCTCGTCGATCACTTCCATCGCCCGTACCTTCGGCGCACCGGTCAGGGTGCCGGCCGGGAAGGTGGCGCGCAGCACGTCCAGGTTCGACATGCCTTCTTTCAGTTCGCCCTCGACGTTGGAGACGATGTGCTGCACGTGCGAGTATTTTTCGATGACCATCTGATCGGTGACTTTCACGGTGCCGGTCTTGGCGATGCGGCCGATGTCGTTACGCGCCAGGTCGATCAGCATCACGTGTTCGGCGACCTCCTTCGGGTCGTTCAGCAGCTCGTGGGCCAGCTCGGCGTCGCGTTCCGGCGTCGAACCGCGCGGGCGGGTGCCGGCGATCGGACGCAGCGTGACCTTGCGGCCGCCTTCCGGTTCTTGCTCGTTGCGGACCAAAATCTCGGGCGAGGAACCGACGATCTGCATGTCGCCGAAGTTGTAGTAGTACATGTACGGCGACGGGTTCAGCGAACGCAGCGCGCGGTACAGCGAGAGCGGCGAATCCACGTAGGGCTTGCGGATGCGCTGGCCGATCTGCACCTGCATCAGGTCGCCGGCCATCACGTATTCCTTGGCCACCGCCACCGCCTTCAGGTAGTCCTCCTTGCTGAAGTCGCGCACCGCTTCGGTACGGACCGAGGACGAGGTCACGGGCGCGTCGACGCTCCGGCGCAGCATCACGCGCAGGTCCTTCAGGCGCTGCTTCGCCCTGGCATAGGCTTCCGGCTGGGACGGGTCGGCGTAGACGATCAGGTAGAGCTTGCCCGACAGGTTGTCGATCACGGCCAGCTCTTCGGTCTGCATCAGCTGGATGTCCGGCAGGCCCAGCTCGTCCTTCGGCGCCTTGCCCGCCAGCTTCTTCTCGATGTGGCGTACGGTGTCGTAGCCGAAGTAGCCGGCCAGGCCGCCGCAGAAGCGCGGCATTCCCGGACGCAGCGCGACCTTGAAGCGCTGCTGGTACTGTTCGATGAACTCCAGCGGGTTGCCTTCGTGCGTTTCGACGATTTCGCCATTCTTTTCGATGGTGATGCCGTTGCCGTCCGGCGTCGCGCGCAGGATGGTCTTCGCCGGCAGGCCGATGAAGGAATAGCGGCCGAAGCGCTCGCCGCCGACCACCGACTCCAGCAGGAAGGTGTTCCTGCCGGCGTCCTGACTCTGCGCCAGTTTCAGGTACAGCGTGAGCGGGGTTTCGAGATCGGCAAAGGCTTCCGCGATCAGCGGGATGCGGTTGTAGCCTTGCGTGGCCAGCGATTTGAATTCGAGTTCGGTCATGCTTTTCTCCGGGCCGGCCGAAAGAGGGAGGTCGGGCGGCGTTTTCTTCAAAAAACCTGCAGGTGCGCGCATGGATATGAACATGCACCTGCAGCAATCAACGGGGGTTTAGTTAGCCCAGGATTGCCAGCGTCGCCACAGCCAGGCCTCAAGGGCGCCGGTTTGGTTGACGGTGTGTTTTTTGGTGAAAAACATGTATAGATATTTTAGTTTGACGTGCTGTTGTGGACAGATATCAGCTTCGCTGCATCGAGCAGCGAATCAACTATACCATCGGAATTAATAGTTTGCACAGGCATTCCGTGGTTATAACCATATGGCACCGTGAGCACGAAACAACCGGCGGCCCGGGCAGCCTCGGCGTCATTACTCGAGTCGCCGATTGCCACCACCGCGTCCGGCGCCAGTTCGAAGTCGCGGCAGACCTGCTGCAGCGGCAGCGGATCGGGCTTCTTCTTCGGCAGCGAATCGCCGCCGTAGACCAGCTCGAACCACGGCGCCAGGCCCTTCCTCTCCAGCAGCGGTAGCGTAAAGGCGATCGGCTTGTTGGTGACGCAGGCCAGGCGCAGGCCCAGCTCCTTCAGCGCGCGCAGGCCTTCGATCACGTCGGGGAACAAGGTGGCGCGCTCGCCGTTGATGGCCAGGTAGTGCCGCTGGTAGGCGGCCATGGCCTGGTCGAACACGGCGTCGATGCGTTCAGCCGAATAGTCCAGCGCCAGCACGTCGCGGATCAGCTTTTCCGAGCCCTTGCCGACCATCGGTTCGATGGTGGCCTGGTCGATCGGTGCAAGGTCGAACTCCGCGCGCATGCCGTTCAGCGCCAGTTCGAAGTCGGGCACCGTGTGCAGCATGGTGCCGTCGAGGTCGATGATGGCGGCCCGGATGGCCGCTGCGCCGGCCCGCATTATTGCGCCTTGACGCCGGCCAGCTCGGCGCGCATGGCGTCGATTACGGCCTTGTAGTCCGGCTTGCCGAAGATGGCGGAACCGGCGACGAAGGTGTCGGCGCCGGCGGCGGCCACCGCGGCGATGTTGTCGGCTTTGATGCCGCCGTCGACTTCCAGCATGATGTCGCGGCCGGATTCATCGATCAGGCGGCGCGCTTGGGCGACCTTCTTCAGCGCTTCCGGAATGAAGGACTGGCCGCCGAAGCCCGGGTTGACCGACATGATCAGGATGATGTCGATCTTGTCCATCACGTGGTCGAGGTAGTGCAGCGGGGTCCCCGGGTTGAACACCAGGCCGGCCTTGCAGCCGTTATCGCGGATCAGCTGGAGCGAGCGGTCGATGTGCTCCGACGCTTCCGGGTGGAAGGTGATGATGTTGGCGCCGGCCTTGGCGAAGTCGGGGATGATGCGGTCGACCGGCTTGACCATCAGGTGTACGTCGATCGGCACCTGCACGTGCGGACGGATGGCCTGGCACACCATCGGGCCGATGGTCAGGTTCGGGACATAATGATTGTCCATCACGTCGAAGTGGATGATGTCGGCGCCGGCGGCAACGACGTTCTTCACTTCCTCGCCCAGGCGGGCAAAATCGGCGGACAGGATGCTGGGAGCGATGCGGTAGGTGGTCATGGCGGTCTGCAAGTCTGCAATTCTAAAAGACCGCTATTGTACGACGCCGCGCTTTTCGCCAGCGTTGTATGATGGCGGCTTAGAAAAAAGG
Organism: Massilia sp. LXY-6; assembly: GCF_051233485.1. Lineage (NCBI taxonomy): Bacteria > Pseudomonadati > Pseudomonadota > Betaproteobacteria > Burkholderiales > Oxalobacteraceae > Massilia > Massilia sp. LXY-6. The sequence continues at coordinate 5,812 of NZ_JBKFGF010000056.1, read as the reverse complement.
AAAGCCATGGCCGTCTACGATTTCGCGATCAATGTCAGGACCCAATACCTGCCGGAACAATCCAAGCCGGAGCGAACACTGCACGTATTTACCTACACGATCACGATCAAGAATACCGGCTCCGTGCCGGCCCAGCTGATCTCGCGCCACTGGACGATTACCGACGGCAACGGCAAGACGCAGGAAGTGCGCGGCCTGGGCGTGGTCGGCCACCAGCCGCTGCTCAAGCCGGGCGAGGAATTCGAATACACCAGCGGCACCCAGCTCGAAACGCTCCAGGGCTCGATGGTCGGCGAATACTTCTTCGTGGCCGAGGACGGTCATCGCTTCGAAGTGAACATCCCCGAATTCGTGCTGTCGCTGCCACACGCCCTGCACTGATCACTTGCGTCCGGAAAACATCGTCCACCAGACGATGAAGATCAGCAGCAGCAGCGCCGCACCCGCTTCCAATACCAGTATCCACATACCGATTCCTTATGTATTCGACACGCCGAAGTGTACCCGCCCGCAGCGTCGCCGGGTTGGTTTCCATCGCCGCTTTCCTGGCCGCCTGCACGACCGCGCCTCCGCAACCGGCGCCGCAACCGAAACCTCAGCCGAAGCCGAAGCCGGTCCCGCAGCCGCAGCCGCCGGTGAGGATGCCGCCGCCGGGTGTGCCGGTGCCGTCGACGCCGCCACAAGCGGCCGCGCCGCTGTTCACGCCGGTCGCCTTCGAGATGCTGCCGGGCTGGCAGCAGGACGACCTGCGCCAGGCCTGGCCGGCCTTCCTGGCGTCCTGCCGGGCGTTGGGGAAGAAGCCGGACTGGAAGGCTCCCTGCGACACCGCGAAGCTGGTCGATGCCGGCGACGGCGTGGCGATCCGCCAATTCTTCGAGGCGTACTTCGTGCCCAACCTGGTGCGCGCGGCCGATGGCGCCGACACCGGCCTGATCACCGGCTACTACGAACCGATGCTGCACGGTTCGCGCACGCGCGGCGGCAATTACCAGACCCCGCTCTACAAAGTGCCGGACGACCTCGTCACCGTCGACCTGGCCGGCGTGTACCCGACCCTGAAAGGCATGCGCCTGCGCGGCCGGCTGGTCGGCAAGACCGTGGTGCCCTACGGTAGCCGCGCCGAGATCGAGCGCGCGCGGCTGCCCGGCAAGGAGCTGGTGTGGGTCGACGACCCGGTCGAGGCATTCTTCCTCGAGGTGCAGGGTTCGGGCCGGGTGCAGCTCGACGATTCCGGCGACGTGGTGCGGATCGCCTACGCCGACCAGAACGGCCATCCGTACAAGGCGATCGGGCGCTGGCTGGTCGAGCAGGGCGAGCTGACGGCCGGCGAGGCCTCGGCCCAGGGTATCAAGGCATGGGTCGCCGCGCATCCGGAGCGCCGCCAGGAACTCTTCAACGTCAATCCGAGCTATATCTTTTTCCGCGAAGAGCGCCTGCCGGATCCGAACGTCGGCCCGAAGGGGGCGCTGGGCGTGCCACTGACGCCGAGCCGCTCGGTGGCGATCGACCCGTCCTTCCTGCCGCTGGGCGCGCCGATCTTCCTGTCCACCACCGAACCGGCCAGCGAGGTGCCGGTGCAGCGTCTGGTGATGGGGCAGGATACCGGCGGTGCCATCCGCGGCGCCGTGCGCGCCGACTTTTTCTTCGGCTTCGGCGGCCAGGCGGCCGAGAATGCCGGGCGTATGAAGCAGCGCGGCCAGCTGTGGGTGCTGCTGCCGAAGCCGGCCATGGTGCAGGCGTCGCGCTGACCGGGCGGCGCTTTTAAAGCGCCTCAGGCCTTGATGCGGTGCAGGCGGGTGCCGAATAAAGTACCCGCCGTCAGTAGCAGGGCGCCCGCCGCCACGATACCGAGGCCGCCGCGCACGCCGATCCGTTCCGCCAGCAGTCCGGCCCCGGCCGCACCCACCGGCGCCATCGCCACCGTCATGAAGCGCATCGTCGAGGTCATCCTGCCGAGCAGGGCGTCCGGTGTGACGCGCTGGCGCAGGGCAAGGTAGGGCAGGAAGAACAGCGTGGCGCCGCAGTCCAGCCAGAACACCACCACCGCATACGCGGCCGCGCTGGCGGCAGGGCTGCCGAACAGGTCGCGCGGGATGGCCGGCATCAGCACGAAGCCGATGCTCGATGCGCAAAGCCCGATCGCGACCGTGCCGCCGGCGCCGAAGCGCTTCGTCAGGGGCTTGAGCAGCACCGAGCTGGCCAGCACGCCGGCCCCGCCCAGCATCTGGGCCGTCCCCATCATCCCCGGCGACATCCCCAGCACGCGGGTGGCGAACAGCACATACAGCGCCATGTAGCCATAGAACAGCAGGTGCCAGCAGGCCGAGGTCCAGGCCAGCAGGCGCAGCACCGGGTGGCGCCAGACGAAGGCCAGGCCGGCCAGCATGTCGCGCAGCACATGCGATTCGGGCGCAATCGGCTGCGGCTCGCGCGCTTTGACGCGCCGCAGGTTCCAGATCGAGACCGTGAAACCCGCCACGTTGCAAAGGATGGCGAAGGGCGCGCCCAGCGCTTGCACCAGCACGCCCGCCAGGCCCGGGCCCAGCAGGCGCGAGGCCGATTCGGTGGCCGCGAACTTCGATTGCGCATCGATCAGGCCGTCGCGCCCGACCAGGAAGGTCACGAAGATCTGCTCGGCGCCGCCGCCCACCACATAGCCGGTGCCGAGCACGAACTCGACCGCGTACAGCCAGTGGATGGTGAGCCAGCCCTGCCACCAGGCGATCGGCACGCTGGCCAGGCTCAGCGCCACCATCGCATCGCTGCACAGCATGATGGGCAGGCGCCGGCTGCGGTCGAGCAGGACGCCGACCGGCAAGCCAAACAACAGGAAGGGCAGGGAACCGAGCGCCGCCAGGGTGCCCATCTGGGCCGGGGTGGCATGCAGCAGCAGGGCCGCGCAGATGGGCAGGGCCAGCAGCGTGACCTGGGCCCCGAAGTTGGTCAGGACGCTGCTGAACCAGAAGCGGCGGAAATCGGTGTTGCGCAGTTGCGGATCGCTGCCCAGTTTGCGGAAGAAGCTGATCATCCTTGTCATTTATGCCATCGCAGGCGCTACAATCGGAGGGTTATCTTATATGAGGGGTGTCCCATGGAATATTCTGACCTGTTGATCGAGCAACATGGCAAGCTTGCCGTGATCCGCCTGAACCGCCCGAAGGCGATGAATGCCCTGAACGACAATATGATGAACGAACTGGGCGACGCACTGTACAAGTTCGACGCCGACCCGGCCGTCAACGTCATCATCCTGACCGGCAGCGAGAAAGTGTTCGCGGCGGGCGCCGACATCGCCGCCATGGCGAACTACACCTATGCCGACACCTATCCCGGCAATTACATCGGCCGCAACTGGGAGCACATCCTGAACGTGCGCAAGCCGGTGATCGGCGTCGTCTCCGGCTATGCGCTGGGTGGCGGCTGCGAGCTGGCGATGATGTGCGACTTCCTGATCGCGGCCGACAACGCGAAATTCGGCCAGCCGGAGATCAAGGTCGGCGTGACCCCGGGTGCCGGCGGTACCCAGCGCCTGCCGCGCGCGATCGGCAAGTCGAAGGCGATGGACATGCTGCTGACCTGCCGGATGATCGACGCGGCCGAGGCCGAGCGTACCGGTCTGGTCTCGCGCGTGGTCCCGGCGGACAAGGTAATGGAAGAGGCGCTGGCGGTGGCGAACACCATCGCCGCGATGCCGGTATCGGTGGCTATGCAGATCAAGGATTCCGTCAACCGCGCCTTCGAGACCACGCTGACCGAAGGCGTGCGCTACGAGCGCCGCTATTTCCACGCCGGCTTCGGGACGCCGGCGCAGAAAGAAGGCATGACGGCGTTCCTGGAGAAGCGCAAGCCGAACTTCGAAGGCATGTAGGCATCATGCGGGGAATCGTCCTCGCAGGAGGCCTGGTGCTTGCGTTCGCGGCGGCGGCGATGTTCGGCTGCGCCTCCTTGCCCCGGCTGGTGTCGCGTACGGCCTCGATGGCCTTTCCCGATACGGCCGGTACGAGGCTCGGCACAGCCATCGTTCCGCTGGCGGAGGCCCATCCGGGGCTGTCGGGCGTGTATCCGCTGGCTGCTGGCCGTGACGCCTTTGCGGCGCGGGCACTGCTGGCGCATCGCGCCGAGCGCAGCCTCGACCTCCAGTACTATATTTGGCGCAAGGACATCACCGGTACGCTGCTGCTGGACGCCGTGCGCAGCGCCGCGGCACGCGGGGTGCGTGTGCGCCTGCTGCTGGACGATAACAACACCGCCGGACTCGATCCCGTGCTGGTGGAGCTGGACCGCGATCCGAACATCGAGGTTCGCCTGTTCAACCCTTTCGCGCTACGCGCCTGGCGCAGCTTCGGCTACCTGACCGATTTTTCGCGCCTCAACCGCCGGATGCACAACAAGTCCTTCACTGCCGACAACCAGGTAACGATCGTCGGCGGCCGCAATATCGGCGACGAATACTTCGGCGCGGCAGGCGACGTGATGTTCGTCGACCTCGACGTGATGGCCGTCGGCCCGGCCGTGCAGGCCGTCTCGCACGAGTTCGACCGCTACTGGAACAGCCAGTCGGCCTATCCGATCTCGGTCCTGGTCGGGGCCTCGGATGCCAAGGCGGGCGGGATTCTTGCGCAGGAAGTGCAGGCATTGCGCGGGCAAGCGACGGCCCGGGCTTACCTGGAGGCGATCCGTACGCTGCCGTTCGTCGAACAGTTGGTGCAGCGCCAGTTGCCGCTCGAGTGGGCGGACACCCGCCTGATCAGCGACGACCCCGCCAAGGTGCTCGGCGCTTCGCAGCCGCAGTCCGGCGTGGCGCCCAATCTCCCCGCCTTACTGGGAGAGCCGCAGCGTGAAGTCGACCTGGTTTCTCCGTATTTCGTTCCTGGTGCGAAAACGACACGTACCCTGGGCGCGTTGGCAAGCCAGGGCGTGAAGGTGAGGGTACTCACCAATTCCCTGGAAGCGACCGACGTCGCCGCAGTGCATGCCGGCTACGCCAAGCGGCGGCGCGAACTGCTGGAATCCGGCGTATCGCTCTACGAGCTGCGCCGCGCGAGCGCTGCGGCGGGATCACCGGGGCGGGCAGGGATGGGCGGCAGCTCGGGCGCCAGCCTGCATGCGAAAACCATCGGCGTCGATGGGCGCCGCATCTTCGTCGGCTCCTTCAACCTCGATCCCCGCTCGATCGCGTTGAACACAGAGATGGGCTTCGTCATCGATAGTTCCTTGCTGGCACACGAACTGGAAAGCCGCCTGACACGGGTAATGCCGAGCGAAGCCTATAAGGTGAGACTGGAGCCGGACGGCAAGCTGGTTTGGCTGGAGCGGCGCGAGGGAGAGGTGCTGCGCCACGAAACCGAGCCGGGCACGAGCATATGGAAGCGGGCCGGCGTCCGTATCCTGTCCTGGTTGCCTATCGATTGGCTGCTGTGACAAAAAACGACGGACCCGCTTGCCGACTTACCCGCCGGTTTGCTATAGTTCGCGTCCTGCTTCTGCAGCGCACAAATTGCTTACAAAAATGAGTGCGCAACGTAGAAACGGATGAGTTGACGAGTTAAGCGAAACACGGCATAATCTCACTTCTCTGCTGCTGACGAACACAACGATTCGCAAGTGCAGCAAGGCAGTACCGAATAAGTTCTTTAACAATCAACAGTCGATAAGTGTGGGCGTTTGATGAAGTGCCAGCAGCCGCGAAAGCGGTTGCTGAATGCTTAAATTATCAAATGTTCACAAAAAGTATAACGTTGCTCAGCAATGAGTAACGGTCAGTATTTTGAGTGAGCGAAATCGATCCAGTGGATCGATTTCGAGCTGGAAA
>NZ_JBKFGF010000055.1:0-27838 GCF_051233485.1 Massilia sp. LXY-6 | reverse complement strand
CTTCGACAGAACGGTTGCGATTGCAGCCGTCAGGGTGGTTTTGCCGTGGTCAACGTGACCAATGGTGCCGACGTTGACGTGCGGCTTGGTCCGTTCGAATTTACCTTTTGCCATTTTGATCTTCCTTTAAAAGATTTATTTTTTTGCGGGACAGAGCAGGGCTCACCGCCTTTGCTCTGTCCTCAACTAACTAGATTTCTGACTAAGCTATTACTTGGACTTCGCGGTCACGATTGCGTCCATCACGTGCTTCGGAGCTTCAGCATAGTGCTTGAATTCCATCGTGTAGGTCGCACGGCCCTGGGTTGCCGAACGCAGCACGGTCGAGTAACCGAACATTTCCGACAGCGGGACTTCGGCCTTGATGATCTTGCCGCCGCCGCCCGGGATTTCGTCCATACCCTGCACCATGCCGCGGCGGGACGACAGGTCGCCCATCACGGTACCGGCGTAGTCTTCCGGCGTTTCCACTTCGACCGACATCATCGGCTCGAGGATGACCGGGTTGGCGCGCTTGCAGCCTTCCTTGAATGCCATCGAACCGGCCATGCGGAACGCGTTCTCGTTCGAGTCAACGTCGTGGTACGAACCGAAGGTCAGCGTCACTTTGACGTCGACGACCGGGTAGCCAGCCAGCACGCCGGCGGTCAGGGTCTCGCGAACACCCTTCTCGACTGCCGGGATGTATTCGCGCGGAATCACACCGCCCTTGATGGCGTCGATGAATTCGAAGCCCTTGCCCGGCTCTTGCGGCTCGACGGTCAGGACAGCGTGACCGTACTGGCCGCGGCCGCCCGACTGCTTGACGAACTTGCCTTCGACGTCCGAAACACCCTTGCGGATGGTCTCGCGGTAAGCCACCTGCGGCTTGCCGACGGTCGCTTCGACGCCGAATTCACGCTTCATGCGGTCGACGATGATCTCCAGGTGCAGCTCGCCCATACCACCGATGATGGTCTGGCCCGACTCTTCGTCGGTACGCACGCGGAACGACGGGTCTTCCTGAGCCAGACGGTTCAGTGCCAGGCCCATCTTTTCCTGGTCGGCCTTGGTCTTCGGCTCGACGGCCTGCTGGATGACCGGCTCCGGGAACACCATCTTTTCGAGGATGATCGGGGCTGCCGGGTCGCACAGGGTTTCACCGGTGGTCGCTTCCTTCAGGCCCACGGCTGCGGCGATGTCGCCGGCGCGGACTTCCTTGATCTCTTCGCGCTGGTTCGCGTGCATCTGCAGAATACGGCCGACGCGTTCCTTCTTGCCCTTGATCGGGTTGAAGACGGTGTCGCCCGACTTGATGACGCCCGAATACACGCGGAAGAAGATCAGCTGGCCGACGAACGGGTCGGTCATGATCTTGAATGCCAGCGCAGCGAATTTCTCGTCGTCCGACGCCTGACGGGTGACCGGCTGGTCGTCCTCGTCGGTACCGCCGACCGGCGGAATGTCGACCGGCGACGGCAGGTATTCGATGACCGCGTCCAGCATGGCCTGCACGCCCTTGTTCTTGAAGGCGGTGCCGCACATCATCGGAACGATTTCCGAAGCGATGGTGCGCTGGCGCAGGGCCTGCTTGATCTCGGCTTCGGTCAGCTCGCCCTCTTCGAGGTACTTGTTCATCAGCTCTTCGCTCGCTTCAGCGGCGGTCTCGACCAGCTTTTCACGCCATTCCTTGGCGGTGTCCAGCAGTTCGGCCGGGATTTCGCGGTAGTCGAACTTCATGCCCTGCGACGCGTCGTCCCAGTAGATCGCCTGCATCTTGACCAGGTCGACCACGCCGAGGAAATTCTCTTCGGCGCCGATCGGGATCTGCAGCGGGATCGGGTTGGCCTTCAGGCGGGCGCGCATCTGCTCGTACACCTTGAAGAAGTTCGCACCGGTACGGTCCATCTTGTTGACGAACGCCAAACGCGGGACTTTGTACTTGTTAGCCTGACGCCACACGGTCTCCGACTGCGGCTGCACGCCGCCGACTGCACAGTAGACCATGCAGGCGCCGTCCAGGACGCGCATCGAACGCTCCACCTCGATGGTGAAGTCGACGTGGCCCGGGGTGTCGATGATGTTGAAGCGGTGCGGCTCGAAGTTGTTGGCCATACCCTTCCAGAAGCAGGTCGTCGCTGCCGAGGTAATGGTAATGCCGCGTTCCTGCTCCTGCTCCATCCAGTCCATGGTTGCTGCACCGTCGTGCACTTCACCGATCTTGTGGTTCACGCCGGTGTAGAACAGGATGCGCTCGGTGGTAGTGGTCTTACCGGCGTCAATGTGAGCGGAGATACCGATGTTACGGTAGCGCTCAATAGGGGTAGTGCGTGCCATAATTTTTCCTAAATCTTTTAATGGACAAAACCGAGCGGCATTCTGGTTATCAAAATGCGCCCGGCCTGAACAACGGATACTGCACGGCCGCACCCCATGAGAGGTTTGGCCACTTGCTTAGAAGCGGAAGTGCGAGAACGCTTTGTTCGCTTCAGCCATGCGGTGGACTTCGTCACGACGCTTCATCGCGCCGCCACGGCCTTCCGCCGCTTCCATCAGCTCACCACCCAGACGTTGCGGCATGGATTTCTCGCTACGCTTGTTTGCGGCTTCGCGCAACCAACGCATAGACAGAGCCATACGACGAACCGGACGAACTTCCACTGGCACCTGGTAGTTGGCGCCACCGACGCGGCGGGATTTCACCTCGACCATCGGCTTGCAGTTGTTGATCGCGGCCACGAACACTTCGAGCGGGTCCTTGCCCGACTTCGATTGGATGTGTTCGAACGCACCGTAGATGATGTTTTCTGCGACCGACTTCTTGCCGGACAGCATCAGAACGTTGACGAACTTGGCGACATCGGTATTGCCGAATTTCGGATCCGGCAGAATCTCGCGCTTGGGTACTTCACGACGACGTGGCATTTCAATTCCTTCCTGTCTTCAGTTGAGTGCTCGTTCCGCACTCGCGAAAAGCCCTCATGGCCTTTCACTTACTCGGCCTTCCGGCCGGCTCAACTCAACAAATTAATTAAGCCAAAGTGGCAAGAGATTACTTCTTGGCTGCTTTAGCGCGCTTGGCACCGTACTTCGAACGGGCCTGCTTACGGTCTTTCACGCCCTGGGTATCCAGTGCACCGCGGACCATGTGGTAACGCACACCCGGCAAGTCTTTCACACGACCGCCGCGGATCAGCACGACCGAGTGTTCCTGCAGGTTGTGGCCTTCACCGCCGATGTACGAAATGACTTCGAAACCGTTGGTCAGGCGAACTTTGGCGACCTTACGCAGTGCCGAGTTCGGCTTCTTCGGGGTCGTCGTGTAGACACGGGTGCAAACACCGCGCTTTTGCGGGCAGTTTTCCAGTGCCGGCGACTTGCTCTTCACAACCGCGGCTTCACGCGGCTTGCGAATCAGTTGATTGATGGTTGGCATCGTTCTAAATCCAACAAAATTTGCTACTACGTTGATGACCCGGACTGTCTTGCTGCCCGGGGACTGAAACCTAGTCCCGGATTGCTTCCTGTACAGGCGACGAAAGCCACTCACCAAAGGGAGCGGCCTCAATGCGTATACGATGTGCAGAATAATTCGAGAACTCGCGAGTATAGACCCGTAGGAGGGCAAGGTCAACCTGCTTGCAGCCCGGGCACCGCGAAGTCGGCGATTGATGGCGAAATAGCCGGGAGAATGTCGCGCCTGCGACACAAGCATTGTACGCTGGTTTCCCCATGGCAAAGACAGGATAATGGCGGGATTCTCTCTCCGGATTTTCCCTCCCTTGGCTTCGATGCGACCCCTGCTGCGCCCGCGCAACCTGTATGTGCTACTGAGTTACCTGGTGCTGTCCAGCATGCCTTTCGCCCCCCGGCTGTTCGGCCACCCGGTCGCGCAGCCGGGCGAGCTGCTGGGCATCGAGCTGATCTGTTGGATCGGCGCCTGGGCCTTCTGCAAGCGTCCGGCCTACTTTCACTGGCTGTTGCTGCCGGCCTTCCTGGGCCTGCCGGTGGAGCTCTATTTATATGCGTTCTACGGCCAGGGCATCTCGACCCACCATCTCGGCATCATCGTCGAGACCAGCCCGGCCGAGGCGCTGGAATTCTTGGGCAGCAAAGTCTGGCTGCTGGCGGGGGTCTTCGTCGGCGTGCTGGCCTGGTTCGCCAGCACCTGGATCGCCGCCTGGCGCACCCGCGACCTCGACTGGGAAGACGTCTCGCGCACCGCGGTGATGGGCGTGCTGGGCCTGGGCGTGGCGGTGTTCGTCTACGGCCGTGCCTTCGGCATCGCGCCGCCGCCGCTGGCCCGTGTGGCCGGCGCATCGACGAAGCCTGCGCTGCTGAAGACCGGCGGCCCGGCGTCGCCCGGCAGTGCCGAAGAAACCGCCGCGCCGCGTCCCGGCAGCGTGCCGCCCGCCGGCCGGCTGCCGCCGCTCGCGTACTGGGCCAGGCTGCCGCTCGACCCGGACGCCTTCGCCCGTGCCTGGCCTTTCGGCCTGATGGCGCGCGGCTTCGATTTTTATAAGGAGCGGGTCTACCTGGCCGACCTGAACCGGCACAGCGCCCATTTCCGCTTCGGCGCCCATGCGGCCCGCCCCGCGGACGAACCGCAGCTGGTGGTGATGGTGATCGGCGAATCCTCGCGCTACGACCGCTGGAGCCTGAACGGCTATGCGCGCGAGACCAACCCGCGGCTGGCGCAGGAATCGAATCTGGTGACGCTGCCGGATGTGATTACGTCGGTCTCGGCCACCCGCCTGTCGGTGCCAGTGATCATCTCGCGCAAGCCCGCCACCGAGAGCCTGAAGGACGGGTTCTCGGAAAAATCCTTCCTGACCGCCTTCAAGGAGGCGGGCTTCAAGACCTTCTGGCTGTCGAACCAGATCTCGTTCGGCAAGTTCGACACCCCGGTCTCGGTGTTCGCCAAGGAAGCCGACGTGGTCGATTTCCTGAACCTGGGCGGCTTCACCGACAACTCGAACTACGACGAAGTGCTGTTCGGCCCGCTCAAGCATGCGCTGAACGACCCGGCGCCGAAGAAGCTGGTGGTGCTGCACACCCTGGGCAGCCACTGGAACTACAGCCACCGCTATCCGAAGCAGTTCGACAAGTGGCTGCCCTCGCTGTTCGGCGTCGACAAGCCGGTCTACACCGACATCCGTATCAAGGACCAGCTGAACAACAGCTACGACAGCTCGATCCTGTACACCGACTGGTTCCTGGCCCACGTCATCGACTCGCTGAAGGAGTCGCAGCAGCCGGCCTCGCTGCTGTACGCGGCGGACCACGGCCAGACCCTGTACGACAACAGCTGCCGCCTGGCCTTCCACGGCCACAACACGCAGTACGAATTCCACATCCCGGCCTTCGCCTGGTATTCGGACGCCTACCGGGAACGCTATCCGGACAAGGTCGAGCAACTGCTGCGCCACCGGAAGGCGAAGCTGGCGACCGAGAACATGTTCCACACCCTGCTCGACATGGCCGAGGTGCGCTACCCCGGCGAGCGGCTCGAGTGGAGCTTCGTGAACCCCCACTTCAAGCAGCACAAGCGCTACGTCGACAGCTACGGCTGGACCGACTACGACAACGCCACCATCCAGGGCGAATGCCACGAAGTGATCTCCAAAGGCAAGCCACTGCCGCGCACCTGATGCGTTGGCTCAAACCGGGGTCAGACTCCAAATTTTGGCAATTGCCTGGCTAACTTGTTCAGCTGGCCAAGGGCGCTCATCCTCGCTCGATAGATGCGCACAATTGATGCCGGTCGAGCGAACGGTAGAGGCCGTCTTATAAGGTCGCTATTTCCATCATCACTCGACCGCCATGCCACGTCCGCGCCGCGTCGCCCTGCCTTCGGTACCACTGCATATCATCCAGCGAGGGAATAACCGCACTCCCTGCTTCGCCTCCCGAAACGATTACCTGGCCTACCTCGACATGCTGCGCGAATGCGCATTCGACTGCGCTTGCGCGCTGCATGCCTATGTCCTGATGACCAACCATGTGCACCTGCTGCTCTCTCCTGGCGAGCACGACAGCGCCAGCATGATGATGCAGCGGCTTGGCAGGCGCTACGTCCGCTATTTCAATCGCCGCCATGGCCGGACTGGCACCTTGTGGGAGGGTCGCTTTCGCTCCAGTCTCGTGCAGGACGAACGCTATCTGATGATTTGCCATCGCTATATCGAGCTCAACCCGATACGTGCCCGCATGGCAAATACCCCATCCGATTACCCGTGGTCGAGCCACCTGGCCAACGCGTTCGGCCAGCAGGATAGTCTGTTGACGCCACATTCCATCTACACACGCTTGGGCAGCGATGCCGTGACACGCCAACGTGCGTACCGGGATCTCTTCAACGAAACCTTATCGGATGAGGCCCTGGACCAGGTCAGGCAAGCCGGCAACGGCAATCGCCCGCTGGGTGGCGGGCCGACGGAGCCTCTGTTTCGAAATTAGCGGAGGAGAAATTGCCAAAATTCGGAGTCTGACCCCGGTTTGATGTTGCGCAAATGACCGCGATCGGTCAGGCCGAGGAAATATTGCCTATAGCAAAATTTTAAGCCCTGTCCGGAAGTGTCCGTACCACAGTACGCGCGGACACGGCGGACAACTCGTCCGCAACAGGACTCCCTTTAAAAATCAATGACTTGGCATCCTGCGCCGGTTGGCATGCTTCGTGCAAATACAGCACTGTCCACAACCCAGAATGTCCACCACCATGATTCGCGATACCTCACATCAAGACGCCGTCATCGCACCAAAGGCCGGACACGCCGTCAAGCGCCGCGCCCTCTGGATCGGCGGCGCCGTTGCCGCCGCCGCGCTGTGCTTCGGCCTGTTCTCGACCTGGCGCGGCAGCGAAGGCTCGGTCAACGCCTCGCGCCTGCGGGTAGCCGAAGTCACCCGCGGCACCCTGGTGCGCGACGCCGCCGTCAACGGCCGCGTGGTGGCCGCGGTCAGCCCGACCCTGTATGCCAAGGCGTCCTCCACCGTCAACCTGCAGGTCGCCGCCGGCGACACCGTCAAGAAGGGGCAGGTGCTGGCGGTGCTGGAGTCGCCCGACCTGGCCGACGTGCTGAAACGCGAAGTCTCGTCCTACGAAGGCTTGAAGGCCGAGGTGGCGCGCCAGCAAATCCTGTCGCGCAAGCAGAAGCTGCTGGCGCAGAAAGAGGCCGACACCGCCGAGATCGAGCGCCTGTCGGCCCAGCGCACCCTGGAGCGCTACGACAGCGTGGCGCAAGTCGGCGTGATCGCCAAGATCGACTACCAGAAGGCCAAGGATGCGCTGCAGTCAGCCGAGATCCGCGCCCGGCACGCGTCGCAGGCGGCCGCCCTCGAAGGCGACGACGTCCAGCTGGCCCTGAAGACCAAGGTCAATGAGCTGGAACGCGCCAAGCTGTCGATGCAGGAGGCGCAGCGCCGCGTCGACGAGCTGACCGTGCGCGCGCCGGTGGACGGCTTCATCGGCACCCTGAACGTGCAGAACCGGATGGTGGTGGCCGCCAACGCACCCCTGATGACCCTGGTCGACCTGTCCAAGCTCGAAGTCGAGGTCGAGGTGCCGGAAACCTACGTGGCCGACATGGGCCTGGGCATGGGTGCCGAGATCACGCTGCCGAGCGGTACCGCGACCGGCAAGCTGTCGGCGCTGTCGCCGGAAGTGGTGAAGAACATGGTGCTGGCGCGCGTGCGCTTCGACGGCGAGCAGCCCAAGGGCCTGCGCCAGAGCCAGCGCGTGAGCGCGCGCCTGCTGATCGAGGAAAAGCCGAACGTCTTGACGCTGCCGCGCGGGCCTTTCGTCGAACAGGACGGCGGCCGCTACGCCTACGTGGTGCGCGACGGTATCGCCATCCGTACCCCGATCACGGTGGGCGCGACCAGCGTCTCTGCGGTCGAGATCACCTCCGGACTGAAGCAGGGCGACAAAGTGGTAGTCGCAGGCACCGACGCATTCAACAACGCAAACCGCGTCTCGATCAATCAATAATCCATCCAAAGGAAACGACCATGCTGCGCATGACCAATCTGAGCAAGGTGTACCGCACCCACATGATCGAGACGCACGCCCTGCGCGGCTTCGAGATCGAAGTCAAGGAAGGCGAATTCGTCACCGTGACCGGCCCGTCCGGCTCCGGCAAGACCAGCTTCCTGAACATCGCCGGCCTGCTGGAGGAATTCAGCTCGGGCGAGTACATCCTCGACGGCGTCAACGTGAAGGGCCTGGACGACAACCAGCGCTCGCGCCTGCGCAACGAGAAACTCGGCTTCATCTTCCAGGGCTTCAACCTGATCCCCGACCTGAACCTGTACGACAACGTCGACGTCCCGCTGCGCTACCGCGGCTTCAACGCCGCCGAGCGCAAGAAGCGCATCGAGGACGCGCTGTCGAAGGTCGGCCTGGCCTCGCGCATGAAGCACTTTCCGGCCGAGCTGTCGGGCGGCCAGCAGCAGCGCGTGGCGATCGCGCGCGCGCTGGCCGGCTCGCCGAAGCTGCTGCTGGCCGACGAACCGACCGGTAACCTGGACACCGCGATGGCGCGCGGCGTGATGGAACTGCTGGAAGAGATCAACGCCGCCGGCACCACGATCCTGATGGTGACCCACGACCCCGAGCTGGCCGTGCGCACCACCCGCAACGTGCACATCATCGACGGCCAGGTGTCCGACCTGGTGCGCAAGGGTCCGACCCTGGTCGACACCAAAGGCGCGGCAAACAGCGCCGTGAGCGCCTGAGGAGAACGGAACCATGTTCGCTTACTACTTCAAGCTGGGCGTGCGCAGCCTGCGCCGCAACCCGGCGCTGACGGCCCTGATGGTGCTGACGCTGGCCGTCGGCGTGGCCGCCAGCGTCTCCACGCTGACCATCCTGCACGTGATGTCGGCCGACCCGATCCCGGAAAAGAGCAGCCGCCTGTTCGTGCCGCAGTTCGACAACGGTCCGGTCGACCGCTACACCCCGGGCGAGGATCCGGGCGACATGCAGATGAGCTACCCGGACGCGGCCAACCTGCTCAAGAGCGGCCAGGGCGAGCGCCGCACCGCCATGTACGGCATCTCCGCCGCGGTCGAACCGCCGCGCCGCGACCTCCCGGCCTTCCGTGCCAACGGCATCGCACCGACGCGCGACTTCTTCACGATGTTCAACGTGCCCTTCCGGCATGGCCAGGCGTGGAGCGAAGCCGACGACACCCGCGGCGCCGACGTGGTCGTGCTCGGCCGCGAGACCGCCGAGAAGCTGTACGGCAACGTCAACCCGGTCGGCAAGCAGTTGAGGATGATGGGTTCGCCCTTCACCATCGTCGGCGTGCTCGACAAGTGGGCGCCGCTGCCGCGCTACTACAAGCTGATCGGCGGTAACCGCTTCAGCGGCGATGAAGGCCTGTTCATCCCCTTCGCCACCGCGATCCGCCACGAGACCGCGCACAACGGCAGCATGAGCTGCAGCGCCAACCGCGACCCGGGCTTCGCCAGCCTGCTGAGCTCCGAGTGCACCTGGATCCAGTTCTGGTTCGAGACCCATGCCGCCAGCGACCGCGCCGAGCTGCAGAACTTCATCGACAACTACGCCAGCGAGCAGCGCAAGCTGGGCCGCCTGAAGCGCAATGCTCCGAACAAGCTGTACAACGTGATCGAGTGGATGGAGAAACTGAAGGTGGTCGGCAACGACAGCAAGCTGTCGGCCTGGCTGGCGTTCGGCTTCCTGGCGCTGTGCCTGGTGAACACGGTGGGCCTGCTGCTGGCCAAGTTTTCGGTACGCGCCGCCGAGATCGGGGTTCGCCGCGCGCTGGGCGCCTCGCGCGCCGAGATCTTCCACCAGTTCCTGATCGAGACCAGCGTGGTCGGCCTGGTCGGCGGCGTGCTCGGCCTGCTGCTGGCCTTCGGCGCCCTGGCCCTGATCGGCATGCAGAGCAAGGGCATGGCGACCATCGCCCACATGGACTGGCAGATGCTGGGCCTGACCTTCGTGATGTCGGTGTCGGCGGCGATCCTCGCCGGCCTGCTGCCTACCTGGCGTGCCTGCCAGGTGACGCCGGCCATCCAACTCAAATCGCAGTAACCGGAGGCTTCCATGGAAATCCGTCCCATCCTCTCAGCGCTGATGCGCAATAAAACGGGCCCGGTCCTGGTGGCCCTGCAGGTCGCGCTCAGCCTGGCCATCCTGGCCAACGCCCTGCACGTCGTGAACGAACGCCGCACCGCGATGGCCCGTCCTTCCGGGCTGTCGGACGAGCACGCGACCTTCTATATCTCGGCCCTCAACCTGAACACCGACAGCGCCGAGCAGCAGCTGGCCGGCATGAAGCGCGAGGCCGACGTGCTGCGCGCCGTGCCGGGCGTGGCCTCGGTCGCGAACGTGTCGCAGATGCCGCTGTCGCGCAGCGGCAGCAACAACAGCGTCGCGATCGACCGCCACCAGGTCCGCGAGAGCGCCCTCGCCTCGACCTATGTCTCGGGCGATTCGATCATCAAGACCTTCGGCCTGAAGCTGGTCGAGGGCCGCGACTTCCTGCCGCAGGAACTGGTCGACCTCAACGAGAACGAGAGCCGTGACCTGCCCAAGCAGGTGATCATCACCAAGCCGCTGGCAGAGAAGCTGTGGCCGGGCGCCCCGGCGGTCGGCAAGACCATGTACTTCGGCACCGGCGAGGATGCCCAGGGCGCGCTGGTGGTCGGCGTGGTCGAGCGCCTGCAGACCGCGCACGTCAACCTCGATCCGAGCTCCGAGTATTCGGCGCTGATCCCGGCGCGCCTGTACGGCAATCCCGGCAACCTGTACGCGATCCGCACCGAACCCGGCCAGCGCGACCGCGTGATGAAGGAAGCCGAGGCGGCGCTGCGCAAGTCCTCGGCCAACCCCATGATCCTGCGCCTGAAGACCGTGGACGAGGACCGCAAGGACCTGTACCGCGCCGACGCCGCCCTGTCCTGGATGCTGGTCACCGTCAGCGTGCTGCTGCTGATCATCACCTCGTCCGGCATCGTCGGCATGGCCAGCCTGTGGGTCACCCAGCGCCGCAAGCAGATCGGCGTGCGCCGCGCGCTGGGGGCGCGCCGGATCGACATCCTGCGCTACTTCATTACCGAAAACTTCATGATCACCAGCGCCGGCGTGTTCGGCGGCGTGGCCATGGGCCTGGCCGTGAACCAGCTGCTGGTATCCAAGCTGGAGATGGCGCGCCTGCCGGTCGGCTACCTGGTCGGCGGCGCGCTGGTGTTCTGGGCGCTCGGCATCCTGGCGGCCTACGGACCGGCCTGGCGTGCGGCCAGCATTTCGCCGGCCACCGCCACCCGCAGCGTCTGACGCCAGTGGTATGCTTGCGACCATGCCCACTGTACTGATCATTGACGACAACGCCGCCGTCGGCGTCGCCCTGGACGTGCTGTTCTCGCTGCACGACATCGCGGCGCTGCACGCGGCCTCGCCCGAGGAAGGCCTCGGCCTGCTAGCGCGCCAGCCGGTCGACCTGGTGATCCAGGACATGAACTTCACGGCCGACACCACCTCGGGCGAGGAAGGCGTGGCGCTGTTCCGCGAAATCCGCAAGCGCCATCCGGACCTGCCGGTGATCCTGTTGACGGCCTGGACCCACCTGGACGCCGCCGTCGACCTGATCAAGGCCGGCGCGGCGGACTACCTGTCCAAGCCCTGGAACGACGACCGCCTGCTGGCGACGGTGACCAACCTGATCGAGCTGGGCCAGGCCAACCGGGCCCTCAACCAGCGCCTGCAGCGCGAGCGCCGCGCGCGCCGCGAGCTGGAACAGAACCACGACCTGCGCGGCCTGGTGTGGGCCGACCCGGCCACCGAACGCGTGCTGACCCTGGCCTGCCAAGTGGCGCGCGCCGACGTGCCGGTCCTGATCACGGGGCCGAACGGCACCGGCAAGGAACGCATCGCCGAGATCATCCAGGCCAATTCGTCGGTCCGCAACGGCCCCTTCGTGGTGCTCAACTGCGGCGCCCTGCCCTCCGAGCTGATCGAGGCGGAACTGTTCGGCGCCGACGCCGGCGCGTACACGGGGGCCTCGAAGGCCCGCGAAGGCAAGTTCGAGGCGGCCGACGGCGGCACCCTGTTCCTCGACGAGATCGGCAACCTGCCGCTGGCCGGGCAGATGAAGCTGCTGCGCGTGCTTGAGACCGGCCGCTTCGAGCGTCTCGGCTCGAACCGCGAGCGCCAGGTGAAGGTGCGCGTGGTCAGCGCCACGAATGCCGACCTGCAGGCCATGATCCGGCAGGGGACCTTCCGCGAAGACCTGTTCTACCGCCTGAACGTGATCGAGCTGAAGCTGCCGCCGCTGGCCGCGCGTCCCGGCGACATCCTGCCGCTGGCGCAGTCCTTCCTCCCGCCCGGCAAGATCCTGCACCCGAGCGCGGAAGCGGCCCTGATGGCACATGCCTGGCCGGGCAACGTGCGCGAACTGAAGAACGTGATGGCGCGCGCCAGCCTGCTGGTAAACGGCGACGTCATCAAGCCGGCCGAACTCGGCCTGCCGGCGCCCGCGGGGAGCCCGCAGGACGCCGAGCCGGACCGCGAAGCCATCGTGCAGGCGCTGGCGCGCGCGGGCGGCGTCATCGCCCAGGCCGCGGCCGACCTCGGCCTGTCGCGCCAGGCCCTGTACCGCCGCATGGAGCGCCTGGGCATCGCGCGCGCCGCATGAGCGCGGCATGAGCAAACCCGGCGGCAAGCGCTTCCGGCTGTCGCTCGTCACGCGCTGGTCGGCCCTGGTCGGCACGCTGCTGGCGGTCGGGATCCTGATCGCGCTGGCCCTCGACCAGTTGCTGCCAGGCCAGCCGCTGGCCGTGCTCGGCATCTGCCTGCTGTGCGTGGTGCCGATCGCCCTGATCACGATCCGCTCGCAGATCCAGCCCATCCTGTCGCTGTTCCGCGCCTTGGAGGGCACGGTGGCGAGCTACCGCGACGGCGACTTTTCCTTCAGCCTGCACTGGGGCCAGAACGACGAACTGGCCGACCTGATCGAGGCCCACAATGCCCTCGGCCAGGTGCTGCGCGAACAGCGCCTCGACCTCGTGCAGCGCGAACTGCTGCTCGACACCATGGTGCAGAACACCCCGGTGGCGATGCTGCTGGTGGCGGAGCTGGCGAATGCGCCACGTACCATCGTCTACGCCAACCTGGCCGCGCGCCAGCTGCTCTCAAGAGGCCGCAAGCTGGAGGGACATTCGCTGAACGAGGTGCTGGCGCAGGCGGCGCCGGCCCTGATCGAGGCCCTGGGCCGCGGCGGCGACGGCCTGTTCACCGCCGGCGAAGGCGAGGACGAAGAGGTGTACCACCTGGCGCGCCGCAACTTCAGCCTGAACGGCCGCCGCCACGAACTGCTGCTGCTGCGCCAGCTGACCACCGAGCTGCGGCGCCAGGAGGTGCAGACCTGGAAAAAGGTCATCCGCGTCATCAGCCATGAGCTGAACAATTCTCTGGCCCCGCTGGCCTCGCTCGCGCACTCGGGTGCGGAGCTGGTGCGGCGCGGCCAGACCGAGCGCCTGCCGCAGATCCTCGAGACGATCGGCGAGCGCACGCGCCATCTCGAGAGCTTCATCCTCGGCTATGCCCGCTTCGCCAAGCTGCCGACCCCGCGCATCGACGCCGTGCCGTGGGACGCCCTGGTCGCGCGCCTGGCCGGCCAGGTGGCATTCCGCCTGGTCGGCGAACTGCCGCCCGAACCGGCCCAGATCGACACCGCCCAGATGGAACAGGCCCTGCTCAACCTGCTCAAGAACGCGCACGAATCGGGTTCCTGGCCGGACCATGTGGAACTGCAGATCCGCCGGGTGCAGGAAGTGGTCCGCATCGACGTCCTCGACCGCGGCAGCGGCATGAACGACGCCGTGCTGACCAACGCCCTGGTGCCCTTCTACTCCACCAAGCGCAGCGGCACCGGCCTGGGCCTGGCGCTGGCGCGCGAGATCGCCGAGGCGCATGGCGGACGCATCACGCTGGCGAACCGCGAGGGTGGCGGGCTGGCGGTGACCATGATTTTGCCGGTGGGGCCCTAGCGGCATGATTGTGCCGGCAAGGCTTGGCAGCTTCGACACCGATTCTTGCGCATCTACAAGGTATCTCGTCCATCCGGGATTACGATCCCGATTTGTTCCTGTCAGTCATAAATGGAATGGAGAGATACCATGTCACTGAAAACGTCAAAAGAAGTGGAAAAACCTGCCAAAAACCGCTTCGGCTTATGGCAGGCAACGATCGATTCGGCATTGAGCGACCGGCGATGGCATGCCTATGATTGCGATATACAAGCAGCTGTTAACCGCTTCAATCGCCATTTGACCGGCACCCCCAACTATTATTTTCTCGATTGGCGCCTGGTGAAAGCCATGGTATGGACGGAATCCGGCGGGCCCACCAATCGGGCTTGGAGCACTCGGCCAATCCAGATCGGCAACCCCGGGGATCCCGGTCTGCGCGCACTCTTCTCCGACAAGGAAGGAGGCCCTTTGATCCTTCCTCCAGACATGAAGGACAGGCTCACGTTGGCAAGCGCCACCGCGACTCCGCAAATGAATATTCAGGCAGGCATTGGGTATCTTCTGATGCGCTTGGCAAAATTTGGCACAGCGACTGTCACCGACGCGACCGACAACAAGGTGTATGAAATAGCCGCCAAGCCCGGCGACACGTTCGAAAGAATCGCTCGTACAAACAGGACCACGGTCGATACGCTAAAAACCTTGAACAAGAACATGTTAACTTTGCGTCCCGGTCAAACCCTCAGGTTTCAGAAAGCCTCGGTTCGAAAAGTAATCACCCGATGGGACCCGCCAACGCCAAGAAATATCGCGGCACGCTATAACGTGGGTGATCCGGACTATGCAAGAAAGCTTGAATACTGCCTTTCCGTCATCCGCAAGGCCCAGGAGGAAACCGCATGCGCACAATAACGCTTCTCTCAACCCTCGCCATCGGCAGCTTGTTCGCACACCTCCATGCCGAGCCCCTTCCATTGACGGGACATTTCGTCGGCTCCGGACGCGCCTGCTACGGCACGCTGGAAATAGCCAGGGAATCGATCTCGTGGAACACTGCCTTCAGCCGATGCAAGGCACACCCTTTCCGTCTGGTGGAAGACGAGCAAGCCGGCGCAAAACGACGGCTTACCTTCGAATTCAGTGGAACCGCATCCGCATGTCGCTTTGGTGTCATCTCGTTGACCCATGATGAACACAGCGGCGAGGATACCGGATGGGAAGCCACGGGCTACGCCGACCTTGCCAGCTACCAGGCGGACAAGCGCAGCGGCTACACGAGTAACGCGCCGGACATGATGTCCTGCGCGCTGGTCCGCGCTCCTGCACCGGACGGCAAGCGGCAAACCAGGTAATCCGGCTTACTTCTGCAGCACCCCAGCCTTCGCAATCGCCGCCGCATTCGGCAGGCGCTCCACCTGCCAGCAGGTCTCGATCAGCTTGCGGACCTGGGCCGCCGGCAGCACGGCGTCGGCCAGGTCGGTGAACTTGGCTTCCAGCTGCTGGTCCGTCATCGGCACCTCGACGCTGCCGATCGCATGCTCGATGTGCTTGTGCAACGTGCGGCCGTCCTTGAGCGTGATCGTCATGTCCACCTGCTCGGGCTTCACCGAGGGATCGACGATGGCGCTGACGCGGTCGCGCAGGGCGATCACCTGCGGATCGCGCACCGCGCGGTCGCTGTACTGCTTCTCGCCCGCCGCGCCTTCGATGATCGCCACCGCCACCGAGTGGTAGACGCTGAACTTGCCTTCCAGGCCGATCTGCGGCGTCTTCTTGCCGGTCAGCTCGAGCACCAACGGATGCACCTTCAGGTCGATACGGGCGATCTGGTCGGCGGTCAGCCGGTTCTCGTTGCGCAGCTGGATCGCCGCGTCGATCGCGGGATGGATCACGATGCCGCAAGCGAAGGGTTTATAGGTGTTGAGGGCCGCTTCGTAGCGCTGTCCGAGTCCCTCGGTGATCTGGCGGTAATCTTGCTTGGTGCTGATGGTGTTGGCCCATCCGCGCTTGGCTTCGATCATGCCTTCCGAACTGGTGTAGTTCTTCGATGCGAGCAGCGCCGCGAACAGGCCGTTGCTGGCCGCGCGCCCCGGGTTGAAGCTCTTGTTCATCGAACCGAAGGATTCGCGCAGGCCGACCGGCTGCGAGGCGGCCAGGCCCAGCGCCCAGACCATCTGCTGCTCGCTCAGCCCGAGCAGTTTGCCGGCCGCGGCGGCCGCGCCGAACACGCCGGCGGTGCCGGTGATGTGCCAGCCCACGTCGTAATGGTTCGGGTACACCGCATTGCCGATGCGGCATTCGGTCTCGATACCCAGCACCAGGGCATTCAGGAAGTCCTTGCCGCTCACCGGGTGGTACTCGGACAGCGCCAGGATCGCGGAGGCCACCGGGCCGGCCGGATGGATGATGGTCTTCAGATGGGTATCGTCGAAGTCGAAGATATGGCTGCTGACGCCGTTCACGAAGGCGGCATTCATGATGTCGAAACGGTCGCGGCGGCCCAGCAGGCTGGCCTGGGCCGGACCCGAGAACGGGGCCAGCGCGGCCACCGCGCGGTCGACCGTTTCATGGTGCGAGCCGCCCACGGCCACGCCGATCCAGTTCAGCAGCGTGCGCGTGCCCTCCTTGCGCACGTTCGCCGGCAGGTCCTCGTACCGGGCACCGACGATGTAGCGTGCCAGGGTGCGCGTCACGCCCTGTGCGGCCGGGCCGGACGCGGACGCTTTATCGTCGGCAGCGCCGGACGGCATCGCGAGTGCAGGCGCGATGGCGCCGGCGATCGATGCGGCGGCGCCCGCCCTGAGGAAGTTGCGGCGATTGGTGGTGCGCATGAATTCGTCTCCATGGATGAGGTATTGGTGTCGAGCCATCATGCATGAGCGGTGTTAGTATGTGAAATGCAAAATTCTTAGCAATTAATGCATGTCCAACATGAATCTCGACCTCGGCGACCTGCGCGCGTTCGTCGCGGTCGCCGAGCGCGGCAGCTTCCACGCCGCGGCAAGCGACATCCACCTGTCCCAGCCGGCGCTGTCGCGCAGGGTGGCGAAACTCGAAGCCACCCTCGGCGTCAGGCTGCTCGAGCGCACGACACGCAAGGTCGAACTGACGACGGTCGGGCGCGACTTCGCGCGCAAGGCCCGCGAGCTGCTGTACGGACTGGACCAGTCGCTGCTGGGAATCGGCGCGATCGCCGAACGCATGAGCGGCGAGGTCACGATTGCCTGCGTGCCGTCGGCGGTGCGCTACTTCCTGCCGGAGGTGCTGCGGCGCTACCACACGATGTATCCGCGCATCCTGCTGCGCGTAACGGACGAAGGCGCCGGCGATGTGCTCTCGAGCGTGGCGCGCAGCGAGGCCGACTTCGGCATCAACTACATCGGCGCGCACGAGCCGAACATCGAGTTCGAGCCGGTGCTGAAGGAATCGTTCGTGGTCGCCTGCCGCAAGGACCATGCGCTGGCCAAGCGTAAAAAAGTGACCTGGGCCGAGCTCGGGAAATACGATTACATGACGGTGGCGAAGGAAAGCGGCAACCGCTTCCTGCTCGACCTGGCGCTGGCGGAAACGCCGGCCCGGCCGCGCTCGTTCTGCGAGGTGCGCCATGTGATGACGGTGGTCGGCCTGGTCGAGGCAGGCCTGGGCATCGCGGCCGTGCCGCAGCTGGCCATGCCGCAGGGCGAACACCCGACACTGGTCAGCATCCCTCTGGTGGAGCCTGCCGTCACGCGCACCGTCGGCCTGCTCCGGCGCCGCGGGATCGCCCTGTCGCCGGCGGCGCAGCAGCTGTACGACATGGTGCTGGCGCAGGGGTCAAAGTAGGGGTCAGAGTCCGGTGTTGCTTTTAAAAGGACTCTGACCCCGGTGTTCAGCCGCTGCGCTAAAATCGCCCCATGTCCTTGCCCACCGATCCCCGCTTCTCCCAGCCCGGCCACCCGCCCGCTACCATCACCGAATTCGAGGGCGTCCGCTCGCTCCACCTCGGCACCTCCTGGGTGCAGGGTTCGATGCGCCTGGCGCGCCCGGATGCGATCGAGCTCGAATACGTGCAGATGATGATGATGTGGATGCTGTTCGTGCAGCAGCCGCGCCGCATCGTGCAGCTGGGCCTGGGCAGCGCCGCGCTCACCAAGTTCTGCCACCAGAAATTCCCCGACGCACGGGTGACGGCGGCCGAACTGAATCCGAACGTGATCGCGATCTGCCATGCGTATTTCGGCCTGCCGCCGAACGACGCGCGCCTGGACGTGCGCGAGATGGATGCCCTCGACTTCGTGATGGACCCGGCCAACCACGGCACGGTCGACGTGCTGCAGGTCGACCTGTACGACGAGGAGGCGCGCGGCCCGGTGCTCGACACCCCCGAGTTCTACCGCGCCTGCGCCGACTGCCTTCGCGATGGCGGTGTCATGACCGCCAACGTGTTCGGCGACTTCATCAACTACGACAAGAACCTGCAGGCGATGGAGCAGGCTTTCGACGCCGTGGTCTGGCTGCCCGAGGTCCACGACGCCAACATCGTCGTGGTCGCCTTCAAGCAGGCTCCCGAGCTCGATTTCTCGGTCCTGTACGAACGCGCCGCCGGGATCAAGCGGCGCTATAACCTGCCGGCCAAGAACTGGGTCAACGGCTTGAAGGAGTGGATGCGGGATCACCTGGATTGACGGCACCCGCCTCGGCCTTTCATCAGCGCCGCTCGCGCCACCACAGACCCAGCATCGCCAGCGCGAACACGAGGCCGAACGGCCAGGCGGGCAGGCTGCGCACAGCGCCCGCCGCGGGCGCGGGCGTGCGGGCCGCATAACGCGCGGTGGCCTCGCGGCGCTGGGCGCGCTGCCACAGGGCCCAGTCGCCGTCCGCATAGACGTAGACCGCAGCGTCGGCCGCGCGGCCGGCCGGCGATTGCGAACGGACGTCCAGCCAGCCGGCCCGCTTCGGCCACACCGCCACGCAGGCAGCATCGACGCGTTCGGGGCGGCGCTGCCACGGCAGCGTCAGCGCCAGCCCGGGGAAGCCGGCATTTCCACCCTTGGCCAGCGCCTCGCCGCGTGCGCACACTTCCAGGCGCTGGCCCGGCAGCGGCAGCTCTTCCGGATCGAGCCATGCCAGGTCCTCGCCATGCCGCACGCGCAGGCGGTCGAGCACCTCCTGCCACCACAGCGCCAGCGCGCGCGGCTCTTCGATCGCATGGCGGTGCCAGCCGCCCACGCCCAGCCAGGCGATGCGGCCCTTGCGCCAGTCGCGGGTCCACAGTCCGTCCGCTCCCAGCCATTCGCCGGAACGCGCCTGCGCCGGGTTCAGGCCGCCCGACGCCATCGGCAGCCGCGCGCCGATGGTTTTATCCGCCGGTTGCGGCGCCAGGTGCAAGCCCACGCTGCGCGACCAGACGCCCGGATCGCCCGCGTTCGCGCCCAGCACCAGCAACGGCGCGCCCTCGGCCACCCTGGCCAGCAGCGCCGCGCGGGCAGGCTCGCCGGCACGCTCGAACCAGGCGGCGTCGACGATATCCAGGTCTGGCGCCCTCATCTCGGCGCGTGCACTTTCGCTGCGCCGCAGGTTCTTGCCCAGCTCGACCTGCCAGTCGATCACGGCATTGCTGGCGGCCAGCAGGTCGTCCAGCGTGCGCAGGTCGAAGGACGGCGCGCCGAAGCGCCCGCGCACCTGCAACGGGGAGGGCTCGGCCACGGTCACCGGCACCGGCCCCTGGTCGACCACCTTGCCCGCCGCATCCAGCAGGCGCGCCTTCAGGACCAGGCGCTCGGCCAGCGGCGGCAGCCACTGCACGGACAGCGGCCCCTCTCCCTTGCTCTCGGCCAGCACTTCGTCGTTCTCGGCCAGCAGCTGGAGCCGGCCCGGCGCCTGCCAGGAGCGGTCCAGCGTCAGGGTAAAGATGCGACCCAGGGCGATCGTGCACGGGAAGTCCAGCCGGATCACCGGCGTGGCCGGCACGGTCCAGGCCAGCGGACGCGCCGGCAGGTCGTCCCACTCGGCGGCGCGCAGGCCGTCACCGTCCAGCGTCAGGGCGCGTACGCCGTCCAGCGAGGCCGGCGGCTTGGCCACCGACAGCGCGAGCGTGCCGCCGGCGTCGCCGGGCAGCGTCACATTGCCGACCGCGCCGGCCAACGCAAGGCCCGCCAGCGCGGCCAGCAGCAGGTCGATCCAGCGCCGGCGCACAGCGTAGGCCAGTGCGCTGAGTATTCCGATCGCCAGGGCGAGCATGCCGAGCGTATTCATTGCACCCCTCCCCGCACGGCGCGCTCGAAGCGCGTCTCGACCTTCGGCGTGGCTTGCAGCAGCACGGGGGCGTCATGCACGGCGCCGCGCAGCCAGGCGCGCAGCACCGGGCGGCAGGCCAGGCAGCCGTCGGTCACGTCCTGGATCGCGCGCTGGGCCGCCAGGCGCTGTTCGTCGGCGCCGATGCGCGCGCGCACCCAGTCGTGCGCGGTGCGCGTCCACAGGCTCGGGAGCGGACCGTCGCCGGCCAGGGCCCGCACCAGGTCGCGCAAGCCGGCCGGCACACCGTCCGGGGCTGCCGACTGCTCGCGGCGCTTGCTGGCGGCACCCGCCATGTCACCCGTCATGCGCTTGTCCTCCTTGATCGGCGGCGGCGCGAACGCCGTCTTGTGCAGGTAGATGCGTTCGGACTGCTGCAATTCCTTGATTGCATCGAGCGCCTTGTGCTCCGGCGGCAGCGCCGTCTTCGGGGTGAGCGCACGCAGCGCGTTCTCGGCATCCCACATCGCGCTCAGCGCGCGCCGCAGGACCTTCTTGGTGGCGTCGTCGAACAGGGTCGCATTCTCGGCCTGGTCGTGGGCATGGCCGAACTCGTGCAGCACGTCCTGCGGCTTGTTGTTTCCACCACCGCCGTGGTCGTCGTCGTGCTCGTCCTTGCCGAACAGCGTCGATTCCTCGCCCAGGAACTGGCCGTAGCGGCGCCGCAGCGCGGCCTGGTCGGCGGCAATCGCTTCGCTGCGCTCGCGCACGCTGGCCGCATCCATTTTCTTTACGCGCATGTCGCCTACGCGCATGTCGACAATCAGCTGCTCCGTGTCGATGATGATCTGGCGCTGGCTGCGCAGGCTCTCGGGCTTGACCATCACCGGCAGCGCCGACACCTGCTCGTCCTCCTCGGCGGGTGGGGCCGGCAGCCGTAGCGTGTAGGTCGGCGATTGCACCGTGTGCGGCCTGGCGGCGTTGTCGGTGGCGCGGACAAAAAAGTAGAGCTCGTCACCCGGCTCCATGCCGAGGTCGGCAAGCGTCCAGTTTTTGGCCCAGTCGCGCCGGCGCGGGTCGCGGCCAGCCGGGATCGGCATCTCGCGGTCGCTGAAGCGGATGTTCTCGCCGCTGCCGCGCGCCAGGGTGAGGTGCAGGGTCGCCTGCTTCACCTGGTAGTCGTCGCGCACCGAGATCGCCATCGCGGCTTGCGTGGCGTCGCGCGCCAGTTCCTTGATGATCTCGTTCGGCTGGGTGACCACGATCTCGGGCGCCCCGTCCGGCAGCACCTTCAAGGTGTAGCGGGCGCCGCGCCAGCGCCAGAAGATCGATTCGGTGGCGGTCCAGCGCGCGCACTCCCTGCCTGGGTGTAATAGCTGGCCGTCGCTCAGTTCGATCGTCTCGGTATCTGC
The DNA here is from genome assembly GCF_051233485.1 of Massilia sp. LXY-6. Taxonomy (NCBI): domain Bacteria; kingdom Pseudomonadati; phylum Pseudomonadota; class Betaproteobacteria; order Burkholderiales; family Oxalobacteraceae; genus Massilia; species Massilia sp. LXY-6. The sequence goes on along the minus strand of NZ_JBKFGF010000055.1, from coordinate 6,236 downwards.
CGCCGGCTGCTTCTGGCACCATTCGACCACGGTCTGTTCCGGCGCCTGCAGGTCGCGCGGCGCCGAGCTCGATGCTTCCACACCCGTGTAACGCGGCGGCGTGAGCTTGACGGTCAGCTCGGCGGCGACGGCAGCGGGAGCTGGCTTCGTCATGGCCGGCAGACCACTCCCAGCCGGCCGGCCACCATGCGGCAGCAGCGCCGAGCCCCAGGCCAGCGCCGCCAGCGCCAGGTTCCCCGCCAGCCAGGGCAGGCCCGGGCGCGCGCGTTCGCGCACGATCACGCGCACGCGCGCCCCGGTGAGGCTGGCTTCGATGCGTGCCAGCAGGCGCCGGCGCTGCAGTTGCGCCACTGGCGATTCGGCCCGCAGCAGCAGCGCGGCGCTGTCTTCCAGTTCCGGCAGCGCGGCGTCGAGCCAGGCGGCCCAGTGGCGGTCCACGCGCTGCTTCAGACGCAGCCCATCCCAGGCGCAGAACGCCGACCAGGCCAGCAGGCCGGGACCGGAGCGCAGCAGCAGCCAGGGCACGGCACCGCTCAGCCACAGGCCGGCGCGGCGCAGCAGCGCGGCACGCCAGAGGCGCGCGAAGAGGTCAGCGCCGGCGGACATGGGTCAACATCCTTTCAAGAGCAAACAGGACCAGCAGCGCGGTGGCCAGCGCATCGCGCAGGGCGCCGCCATCCGGTCCTGCCGGCGCACGTGCATCGACGACCGGCGCCTGCGGCGGCGCGGTGTGGGGCGCGACGCCGACATGCAGGCGCTGCCAGGTGTCGAACATCGTGCGCACTTCGGCAGCGTCGCGCGGCGGCAGCCACGCTGCGCTCCACAGGCGTCCGCGCGGGCTGTCCAGCGCATTGACCGGACCATGCAGGCCATCGGTTTGCGGCACCTTCGCCAGTTCCGGAAAGGCGGACGCGTCGGCCACCCACCACAGCGGCGCGCGCAGGCCGGCCGGCGGAGACTGCGGCAGGTCCCAGATCACCAGCCCGGTCTTTGCGCCGGCCTGCTCGTCGAATACGTAACGCTGCGGCTCGCCGAGCGCGGCAAACAGCTTGCGCCATTCCCCGGCACGTTGGCTGTACACCGCCACGTGGTGCGCGAACGGCGCCGGCAAGGCCGCCTGGCTGCGCACCGTCACCGCATGGCGCAGGCGCGGCAGCGCGGCCGGCATCGCGACGTCACCGACCAGCAGCAGGTGTGCCTGCGGCGCGAATTCGCGCTCGTGCTCGTGCAGCCAGCGGTAGGCGTCGCGGCCCGGCAGATCGATGCGTCGTGCCTCCGCCAGGCCGGCCTCGCGCAGCTGTTTGCCGACGAAGGCCGGGTCGGTGCCCGGCACTACCAGCACGCTGTCGCCGCGCCAGGGCAGCACCGGGTCAGCCAGCAGGGCGATCAGGCCGGCCAGCAGCAGGCAGCGCAACAGCAGCAGGAGCAGGTCGCGCCAGCGCCACACGCGCAGCTGCACCGGTTCTGACTGCGGCAGGAAGCGCGCCGTCGCCAGCGGCGCGGCGCGCGTCTGTTCGCGCTTCTGCCGGTGCCACAGGATCGGCAACAGCAGGACCGGCAGCGCCCACCACCAGAGGCTCGTCATCAGCGGCCTCCCCACGTGCGTAGCCACGCGCGCAAGACCTCGCCGGGCGCGCGTTCGATCGGCGCCGCCACGTAGGGCACATCGTGCGCGCGGCATTCCTGCGCGACCATGGCGAAATATTCTTCACGCCGGCGCGCATATTCGGCACGCGCTTCGCGCCCGAAGCGGAACAGCTTGCCGTCCCCTTCCGGATCGCGCCATGCCGTCGAGGCGTCGAAATCCGCCGCGATCTCGGCCTCGGTCTGCAGGCACAGCGCGCGCACGTCGTGGCGCATGCCGCGCAAGCGGAGCATCGCTTCCGACAGCGGCGACGGCCACTCCAGAAAATCGCCGGCCACGCACACCACGCTGGGCGCGCGCGCGAAGTGCAGGCTGGCGCGCAGCACCTCACTGCCGGGCAGCGTGCCGGCGGCGTCGATCCGCTCCAGCTGGGACAACACGCGCTGGAGCTGGCGCGGACCGCGCGCGGCCGGGGTGAAGTGGGCGCGCTCGCCCTGGCAGACCAGCAGGCCGAACGCATCGCCCTGGCGCTGCGCGATGGCGCCCACGCAGCCCAGCAGCAGGCGTGCGTAGCGGAGTTTGTCGAGTCCTTCGATGCTGCGGCTCGGTTCCTGCATCGATGCGGTGGCGTCCAGCACCAGCCAGACCGCGACATGGCTGTCGCGCTCGGCCTCGCGCACATAGTAGCGGTCGGCACGCGCCATCAACTTCCAGTCGACGCGGCGCCACTCGTCCCCGGGCGCGTAGGCCCGGTATTCCGAGAACTCGACCCCGGCGCCGCGCTCGCGGCCGGCGTGGATGCCGTGACCCAGCCCCGCCAGCACGTGGCGGATCGCGAGGTCGAGTTTTCCCGTGTGCGCCGCCAGCGCGGCACTAGCCAATGCTGCCACTTAGTCGATCCGGACTTCGTTGCGCAGCGCGGCGAGGATATCGGCGATGGCGATGCCGTCCGCCTCCGCCTCGAAATTGCGCAGCACGCGGTGGGCCAGCACCGGCAGCAGCATCGCGCCAATGTCCTCGCGGGTGACCGCCAGGCGGCCGTGCATCAGCGCGCGGGCTTTCGAGGCCAGCACCAGTGCCTGGCCGGCGCGCGGGCCGGCGCCCCAGCCGATGTGCTTGCGGATCGCCTCGACCGTAGACTCCCCCGGGCGGGTGGCGCGCACCAAGCGCGTCGCGTAGCGCAGCATGGGGTCGGCGATCTCGATGTCGCGCACCAGCTGCTGCAGGCGAAGCAGGGACTCCAGCGTCATCGCCGGCTCGGCATCGGCCAGCCCCGCATGGGTGGTGGCGCCGACCATCGCGATCTCTTCATCCTCGGTCGGATAGCCGACGTCGATGCGCAGCAGGAAGCGGTCGAGCTGGGCTTCCGGCAGCGGATAGGTGCCGGCCTGTTCGATCGGGTTCTGAGTCGCGAGCACGAAGAAGGGCCGCGGCAGTTTATGGGTCTGGCCGGCGAAGGTGACGGAACGTTCCTGCATCGCTTCCAGCAACGCCGACTGGGTCTTCGGCGGCGCGCGGTTGATCTCGTCGGCCAGCAGCACCTGGGTGAATACGGGTCCCTGCTGGAAGCGGAACACACGCTGGCGCGTGGCATGGTCTTCTTCGAGGATCTCGGTGCCGACGATATCCGAGGGCATCAGGTCGGGCGTGAACTGCACGCGCCGGAACTGCATGTCGGTGGCCTGGGCCAGCGATTTCACCAGCAGGGTTTTACCAAGCCCCGGCACGCCTTCGACCAGCGCGTGGCCGCCGGCCAGCAGGCAGCAAACCAGCAGTTCGATCACGTCCTTCTGGCCGATGATCACCTGCCCCATGCTCCTTTTCAGCTCATCGACCTTCGCCACCAGGCCGGCGATCTCGTTCTCAGTCCATGCCTCTGCCACTTGCTATGCTCCCAACGCGTATTGAATGATATTGACCGCAAAGCGGGTATTGTCGACCGCCAGCCAGCGCTTGTTGCGGAAGTCGTAGTCCCACTCGCAGCCGTAGTCCTTGTTCGAGTACAGCACGCCGATGCGGCCACCCACCTCGATGGCGCGCAGGTATTCGTGCACCAGGTCGTCGCCCCAGCCGTTCAGTTCCACCGCGGTGTTCGGCGGACCGTCGAACTTGAAGAAGCTCGAATACAGGCGGTGGCTGTTCGGGATCTTCTTCAGTGCCTTCGCCCCGAACATCCTGGCCAGCTCGGCCTCGAAGGACTTGGCGAACAGGCCGTCGATGTCGTGGTTGCAGTCGTCGACGAAGACGAAACCGCCGCCCTTCACGTAGCGCTCGAAGTTGCGGCGCTCGGCGGGCGTGAACTGCACCAGCTTGTGCCCGGCCAGGTAGCAGAACGGGGCCTGCAGCATCTTCGGGTCCGACAGGGCGATCACGCGCTCGGCCGGGTCCACCCGCAGGGTCGTGTATTCGACCAGCGAGTTGAGCACGTTGCTGGGCATGCGAATGTCCACATCCCAGTCGCCCGACTCGTACATCAGGCGCGTGAAGTAGAAGTCGTAGACCACTTAGACGGCGTCTGAAAGCGAGGTGAAGTTGAAATCGCGGATGCGCATCGGCGGAATCACCATCCGGTAGGCCACCTCGTCCGGCCCGATGATGACCGGCTTGCCCAATTCATCGACGTTGTTGAGCATCGTGATTGGACTTTCGTTGAAGCGGAAATTCTTGATCGGGTACTTGATCTTGCCGTTCTCGACATAGAAAGTGCCGTCGCGCGTCAGGCCGGTCAGCAGCACCGATTGCGGGTCGACCATGCGGATATACCAGGTACGGGTGACCACCACGCCCTTCTTCGTACTGGCGATCAGCTCTTCGAGCGACTTGCTGCCGCCAGCCATGATCATATTGCCGGCGCGCGCGGTCGGCGCCACGCCGTTCTTCTGGGCCCAGAAGCGCGAATACTCGAGGTTGGCGACCTTGCCGTCCTTGATCAGGTCGCGGCGCTGGCGTGCCAGCATCGAACCGCTGTCCCAGGGGCTGACCGGAACGTCCTTGTCCCAGGGGTCGGACCAGACGTTGACCTGTTCGTCGAACAGCTTTTCACCCAGGCGGTTGCCGCCGCCCTTCTTCGCCAGGAAGCTGCGGCCCTCGTCGGCCTGGCGCGCACCGAAGGCGCCGAACATGCGGCCCAGCAGTTCGGACGTCGCGGCCGGCTCCAGGATCACGGTGTAGCGGCCCGGTTCCAGCGCCCGGGAGTCTACCGAGCGCAGCGCCTTCTCCATGGCGACCTCGGACGCTTCGCGGGCATCGAAGCGTTTTGCGTCGCTGGCGGAGCGCGTCACCCAGCCCGAGCCGCGGCCATCCTCGGTGCGCGCGGTGCAGGTGAAATCGAGGCCGGTGAACTCGCGGTGCCCGAACAGGCCCTTCGAGTTGGCGATGGTTTCGAAGCCGGTGGTGTCGGTGAAGAAGCCGGCGGTGACCAGTTTATTCTTGCGCCCGGCCAGGATCGCGTGCGCGGCCACTTCGGCGCGGTAGTCCGGATCGATCGCGGCGGTGGCGGCGAAGTATTCACCGGTTCCTTTAAAGTCCTGCTTGCCCGGCAGCGTCACATACTCGGGGTTTTCGGGCGCCAGGCGCGCGGTGTCCTCGGCGCGGCGCACGGCCTGCTCGAGCGACTTGTCGCCGAATTCGTTGACGCTGGCCGTGCCCTGGCGCTTGCCGAAGGCGACCGTCACCGTCAGGCGCCGGTCTTCGTTCAGGCCGGCCGTGGAGACGCTGTTGCGGGCAAAACGGATGTTGCCGCTGCGGTTGCCGTTGATGGCGACGCTGCACTCATCCGCCTTCGAGAACGACAGCACGCGGTCGCAGATCCGTTTTGCTTCTTCCTGGTTCAGCTGTTTCATCTTGTCTCCCTCATCCCGCTTAGCCGATCTTGCGGCCGGTATTGATCACTTTGACGCCGTTGAAACGCGTGGTCGAGGCGCCGTGCGAGACCGCGCTGACCTGGCTGGGCTGGCCCTTGCCGTCGAAGAAGGAGCCGCTCATGCGCCAGTCGCGCTCGTCGCAGATGGCGCTGCAGGCGTTCCAGAATTCCTGGGTATTCGACTGGTAGGCCACGTCTTCCAGCATCGGGCCGATCTTGCCGTCCTTGATCTCGTAATACAGCTGGCCGCCGAACTGGAAGTTGTAGCGCTGCTGGTCGATCGAATAGGAGCCGCGGCCGAGGATGTAGATGCCCTTCTTGACGTCCTCCACCATCTGATCCGGCGTCAGTCGCTTCGATCCCGGGGCCAGCGAGACGTTCGGCATGCGCTGGAACTGCACGTTGCTCCAGCTGTCCGCGTACGAACAGCCGTGCGATTCCTTCTCGCCGATGATGTGGGCCTGGTCGCGCGTGGCCTGGTAGTTCACCAGGATGCCATCCTTGATGATGTCCCAGCGCTTCGGCTTGACGCCTTCGTCGTCGTAGCCCACCGCGCCGAGCGAGCCGGGGGTGCTCTTGTCGGCGAAGAAGTTGACCTTGTCCGCGCCGAACTTGAATGTATGGGTCTCCCACTTGTCCAGCGTGCAGAAGCTGGTGCCGGCGTAGTTGGCCTCGTAGCCCAGCACGCGGTCCAGCTCCGTCGGGTGGCCGACCGATTCGTGGATCGTCAGGAACAGGTTTTCCGGCGCGATCACGAGGTCGTACTTGCCCGGCTCGACGCTCTTGGCG
>NZ_JBKFGF010000054.1:0-49364 GCF_051233485.1 Massilia sp. LXY-6 | reverse complement strand
CGTAGCCCAGCACGCGGTCCAGCTCCGTCGGGTGGCCGACCGATTCGTGGATCGTCAGGAACAGGTTTTCCGGCGCGATCACGAGGTCGTACTTGCCCGGCTCGACGCTCTTGGCGCCCAGCTTCTCGCGCGCCTGCCTGCCGGCGTTGCGCGCTTCCTCGACGATGTCGTAGCCGCCCTTGTACAGGGTGGTGACGCCGCCGGCGGCGCGGATCTTGTGTTCGGGGCGCGCATCGAAGTATTCGTAGCCCATGCCGACCGGCGGCGCCAGCCCGGCGCGCGAACGGAATTTGCCGGTCGCCTTGTCGACGGCGGTGGCGGTGAGCGGCGCCCACAGGCGGTGGATGTCCTGGTCGATGTACGAGCCGTCGGTGGAGGCGAAGTACTTCTGCTGGTTCACCTGGAACAGGTTGGCCGTCATGAAGCTGGCGCCGGCGTCCAGGCCCGCCTTGTTGGCGGCGATCAGCATCTCGGCCTTGTCCTTGACGGGCACCGCGCGCCAATCCTTCTTGATGGGCGTGGCCCAGGCGACGTCTCCGACTCCCTTGACCGGGGCGAGCTGCACCGGCTCGGTCTGCAGCCTGGCGTTGGCGCGGGCGATCGCCACTGCCTGGCGCGCGGCGTTGGCGACGGCATCCGGATTCATCGCGTTGGTCGCGGCGAAGCCGTAGGCGCCATCGGCGATCACGCGCACGCCGATGCCGCTCGACTCGGTGTTCGTCACGCTCTGGACCGTCAGGTCGCGGGTGCTGATGAACTGGTTCAGGTAGCGCCCGATGCGCACGTCGCAATAGCTGGCGCCGGCCTTGGTGGCCGCGTTCAGGGCGGCATCGGCGAGCGCCTTCTTCAAGCTCAGGGCCATCGTGCTTTGCAGCTCTTCGGCGGCGATGGCGTTGCCGAAGACGGGGACCAGCATGGCGCCGGCGGTACCGGCGGCGAGGGTCAGGAAGGTACGGCGTTCCATTGAATCTCCAAGAATACCCGTCGTTCCCGCGAAGACGGGAACCTAAGTTTGTATGCGTTTCGTCAGCCCATGCAGAACTTAGGCCCCCGCCTGCGCAGGGACGACGTATTACTTTTTACACCGCGTCCGACAGCGACGTGAAATTGAAATCGCGTACCTTCATCGGCGGAATCGCCATCTGGAACGGCACCTCGTCGCCGCCGATGATGACCGGCTTGCCGATCTCCTCGATGTTGTTCAGCATGGTCACCGGACTCTCGTTGAAACGGAAGTTCTTGATCGGGTACTTGATCTTGCCGTTCTCGATGTAGAAAGTGCCGTCGCGGGTCAGGCCGGTCAGCAGCACCGACTGCGGGTCGACCATGCGGATGTACCAAGTGCGGGTCACCAGGATGCCCTTCTTGGTGCTGGCGATCAGGTCCGCGGTCGATTTATCCGTGCCGGCCATGATGATGTTGCCCGGCGTCGCGGTCGGCTTCACGCCCTTCTTCTTGGCCCAGTACTGCGAGTAGTTCAGGGCATTGACCTTGCCGTCCTTGATGATGTCCATGCGTTCGCGCGCGATCAGGTTCTGGTTATCCCACGGCAGCACCGGAACGTCCGGATTCCAGGGATCGGCCCAGATGTTGACCTGGCTGTCGAACAGCTTGTCGCCCAGGCGCGAGGCGCCGCCCTTCTTCGACAGGAAGCTGCGGCCCTCGTCGGTCTGGCGCGCGTCGAAGCCGAACAGCATGAAGCCGAGCAGTTCGGAGGTCGCGGCCGGCTCCAGGATCACGGTGTAGCGGCCCGGCTCCAGCGCCCGGGAGTCTACCGAGCGCAGTGCCTTCTCGATCGCCACGTCGGCCGCTTCGCGCGGATCGAATTTCGCAGCGTCGGTGGCCGAACGCTTGACCCAGCCGGAGCCGCGGCCGTCTTCGGTGCGGACCGTGCAGGTGAAGTCCAGGCCGGTTTCAATCTGGTGGCCGAACACGCCGTTCGAATTCGCGACCGAGGTGAACGAGGTGCTGTCGTTGAAGAAGCCGGCGGCCACCAGCTTCTGCTTGCGGCAGGCTTCGATCGCATAGGCCGCGGACTGGGCGCGGAATTCCGGATCGATCGCGGCGGTCTTCTTGCTGAAGGTCTCGGACGCGCGGTAGTTCTGCTTGGCGACGGCCGGCATGAACTCCGGATTTTCCGGCGCCAGCCTGGCCAGGTCTTCGGCGCGGCGCACGACTTTTTCCAGCGACTTGTCGTCGAACTCGTTGATGGTGGCGGTGCCCTGGCGCTTGCCGAAGGCGACCTGCACGGCGATGCCGGTGTCTTCCGCCAGGCCGGCGGTGGAGACCGCGTTGCGCGCGAAGCGGATGTTGCCCTTGCGGCTGCCTTCCACGGTCACGCTGCATTCGTCGGCCTTGGACAGCGACAGCACGCGGTCACAAATATGCTTGGTTTGTTCCTGGGTCAGGATGGTCATGGTGTGCTCCCTGCCTTAGCCGATCTTGCGGGCGGTGTTGATGACGTTGATGCCGTTGAAGCGCGCGGTCGAGGCGCCGTGCGACACGATGGAAATCTGCGGAGGCTGGCCCTTGCCGTCGAAGAAGGAGCCGCCCATGCGCCAGTCGCGCTCGTCGCACAGCGCGGTGCAGGCATTCCAGAAGTCCTGGGTGTTCGACTGGTAGGCCACGTCTTCCAGCATCTGGCCGATCTTGCCGTTGTTGATCTCATAAAACAGCTGGCCGCCGAACTGGAAGTTGTAGCGCTGCTGGTCGATCGAGAACGAACCGTCGCCGACGATGTAGATGCCCTTCTTGATGTCCTTGACCATCTCGTCCGGGGTCATCTTCTTCGTGCCCGCCTGGAGCGACACGTTCGGCATGCGCTGGAACTGCACGTTGCTCCAGCTGTCCGCGTACGAGCAGCCGTCCGATTCGGTCTTGCCGATGATGTGGGCCTGGTCGCGCGTGGCCTGGTAGCTGACCAGCACGCCGTCCTTGATGATGTCCCAGCGCTTGCACTGGACGCCTTCGTCGTCGTAGCCGACGTTGCCGAGCGAGCCCGGGGTGGTCTTGTCGGCCACGATGTTCACCAGCTTTGATCCGTAGTTGAATTTCTTCGACTCCCACTTGTCGAGGGTGGCGAAGCTGGTGCCGGCGTAGTTGGCCTCGTAGCCCAGCACGCGGTCCAGTTCCGTCGGGTGGCCGACCGATTCGTGGATCGTCAGCCACAGGTGTTCGGGCGAGAGCATCAGGTCATACTTGCCCGGCGCGACGCTCTTGGCGCTCAGCTTGCGCTTGGCGTCGCGGCCCGCGGCGCGCGCGTCCTCGACGATGTCATAGGATTTCGTGTACAGCGTGGCGACGCCGCCGGCGGCCTTGATCTTGTCTTCCTTGCGCCCGGCCAGGTATTCGTAGCCCATGCCGACCGGCGCCGACAAGCCCTGGCGCGAACGGAATTTACCCGTCGCCTTGTCGACCGCGGTGGCGGTCAGCGGCGCCCACAGGCGCTGGATGTCCTGGTCGATGTAGGAGCCGTCGGTGGACGCGAAGTACTTCTGCTGGTTCACCTGGAACAGCATCGACTGCATGAAGTTGGCGCCGCCGTCCATGCCGGCCTTGTTGGCGGCGATCAGCAGCTCGGCCTTTTCCTTGATCGGCACCGTACGCCAGTCCTTGACCACCGGCGTGGCCCACGACACCTCGCCCATGCCCTTGACCGGTGCGAGCCGCACCGGCTCGGACTGCAGCCTGGCGTTCGCCTTGGCGATCGCCACCGCCTGGCGCGCCGCGCCGGCCACGCCGTCCGGGCTCATGTCGTTGGTGGCGGCGAAGCCGTAGGCGCCGTTGCAGACCACGCGCACGCCGATGCCGGCCGACTCGGTGTTGACCACGTTCTCGACGTTCAGGTCGCGGGTGATCACGTACTGGTTGAGGTAGCGGCCGATGCGCACGTCGCAATAGCTGGCGCCGGCCTTGGTGGCGGCCCCCAGCGCGGTGTCGGCCAACATCTTCTTGGCGGCGGCCGGCATCGGGTTGAGCAGCTCTTCGGCGGCGATCGCGCGGCCGAATACGGGCACCAGCATCGAGCCGAAAGCCAGGCCGCTGATGTTGAGGAAAGTACGGCGTTCCATTGACGTCTCCTGAGGTGGACAGTGGCCCGGCGGACGGACCGCTCTTGTTATGCTGCGCTTCTACTTTGTCTTGTGCTGCTGAACCATATCAGCAAGCAAAGTTTTTGAATAGGCAATCTTTATGCCAAGCGCTTGAGGCCATGTTTGCGGATGCGGGAGCCGTCCAGTGTCCGGCTTGCACGTGTCCGCGGCGTGTCCGGACAGTGTCCGCGCGGACGCATTTGATGTATATGCAATCTTTACTTGACGACAATTATCGACTGGCCGATGATCGCCAGCAGAACCGGCATGGCGCCGGCACCCACCGATCCTGGAGACCCGAACATGAAACGATTCATCCTCGCTACCTTGCTTGCGGCCGGCCTGGCCGGCACCGCGCAGGCCGACGACACGCAACTGCGCGCGGCGATTGCCGGCAGCCACCGCAGCGCCGCCAACGTGGCGCGCGATGCGTATCGCCACCCGTACGAGACCCTGAGCTTCTTCGGCATCAAGCCGAGCATGACGGTGGTCGAATTGCTGCCGGAAGGCGGCTGGTACACCGAGATCCTGGCACCCTACCTGCGCCAGGACGGCAAGCTGATCGGCGGCGGCCTCATCTCCAAGACGATGCTGGAGTCCAACCCGGCGGTGTATGACAAGGTCGTGCGGGGCGGCTTCAATCCGCCAAAGGCCATCTACAACTTCGCCGCGCCAAACAGCGTTGACATGGTGCTCACCTTCCGCAACGTGCACAACTTCGTCGAGCTGGGCGACGACAAGGTCAAGGACATGTTCAAGGCCATCTACACGAGCCTGAAGCCGGGCGGCGTGCTGGGCGTGACCGATCACCGCCTGCCGGAATCCATGCCGCAGGACGCCAAGGCTTCCAGCGGCTACATCCACGAGTCGTATGTGATCAAGATGGCCGAGAGCGCAGGCTTCAAGCTGGCCGGCAAATCCGAGATCAACGCCAACCCGAAGGACAATGCCGACCACAAGGGCGGCGTGTGGGCGCTGCCGCCGACCTTCGCCAACCGCGACGAAGACCGCGCGAAGTACCAGGCCATCGGCGAGAGCGACCGCATGACGCTCAAGTTCGTAAAACCAACAATGTGACGCACTGGTGAATATTTGTGAACTTTTATGGGGCCGCCCGGTGTATAGTCAACCAGCAATTTTTTAAGTTAAAGAAACGCATGACATTTTCTCGTATCGCTGCCACAGCCCTGCTCGCTGCCGCCAGCCTCGCCGCCCAGGCCCAGGACAAGGATGCCAAGGCTGCGCCGACCGCGCCCGCCATCTCGTCCCGCGTCGAACGTTCGGTCGTCAAGATCTTTTCGACGCTGCGCCGGCCCGACCCGTACAAGCCGTGGACCAAGGCCACGCCGCAGGACGTCACCGGTTCCGGCGTGATCATCGAGGGCAAGCGCATTCTCACGAATGCCCACGTGGTGGGCTATGCCAGCCAGGTGCAGGTGCAGGCCAGCGAGGACGGCGACAAGGTCGGGGCCACGGTGGTGGCGGTGGCGCGCGGCATGGACCTCGCCGTGCTCAAGCTCGACGACGAATCCTTCTTCGACAAGCATCCGGCGCTGCCGCGCGCCAGCGTGCTGCCGGACGTGCGCGAGCAGGTGTTCGCCTACGGCTATCCGGTCGGCGGCAGCTCGCTGTCGATCACCAAGGGCATCGTCTCGCGCGTCGAATTCGTCCCCTACGGCTTCGGCAACGCCGGCCTGCGGGTCCAGATCGACGCGCCGATCAACCCCGGCAACAGCGGCGGTCCGGTGATCGCCGGCGACCGCATGATCGGTCTGGCCTTCTCCGGCGTCGCGAATGCCCAGAACATCGGCTACGTGATCCCGAACGAGGAGGTCGAACTGTTCCTGAGCGACATCGCGGACGGCCGCTACGACGGCAAGCCGCTGCTGCTAGACTCCATCCAGACGCTGGAAAACCCGGTCCTGCGCCAGTACCTCAAGCTCGACAAGTCGGTCGAGGGCGCGATCGTGCACCGCCCCCACAGCACCGACCCTGCCTATCCGCTGAAGGAATGGGACCTCATCACCCGCATTGGCGACTATCCGGTCGATAACCAGGGCATGGTCAAGCTGGGCCCGAACCTGCGCGTGCGCTTCCAGTACCGCGTGCAGCAGGTCGCGAAGGACGGCAAGGTGCCGCTGACCGTGGTCCGCGGCGGCAAGACCCTGCAGGTGCAGGTGCCGGCCGGCGGCCCGCGCCAGCTCCTGATTCCCGACCTGAACGGCGGCTACCCGTCCTATTTCGTGTATGGCCCAATCGTGTTCTCGCGCGCCACCACGGAATACCTGGCCTTCATGAACACGAATGCGGCGGCGCTGAACGCCTTCAGCTTCAACGCCAGCCCGCTGGTGACGCGCCGCGGCGACGCGCCGGACGCCCAGCACGAGGAGCTGGTGGTCATCAGCTCGCCGTTCTTCCCGCACAAGCTGACGGCGGGCTACAGCAACCGCTTCGGTTCGGTGGTCGAGTCGGTGAACGGCGTGCCGGTGCGCAGCCTGCGCCATCTGGTGGCCCTGCTGCGCGACCTGAAGGACGACCTGCTGGTGCTGCGCTTCGCCCAGCGCGAAGGCGAGACCATGGTCCTGCCGCGCAAGGAGATGCTGGACGCCACCGAGAACATCCTGTCCGACAACGGAATCCGTTCGCAGGGCTCGCCGGACATGATGGAAATCTGGAACGGCAAGAAGATCTGAATATGCCCCATTTGCAGCAGCGGACCACCCGGCTGTGCGCCGCCCTCGCAGCAGCGTCGGTGCTGGGCGCCGGCGCCACGCCTTCGCATATGTCCGCCGCATCCGCCGCGCTGCCGGCGCCGGCACAGCTGATGGCCCTGGCCTTTCCGGGCTGGGCCGACAGCACGGCCGCGCGCGTGCAGACCGTGTCCCTGCCCGGCCCTGCGCCGGGTGCCGGCCGCGACGGCTGGAGCGCCGGACCGGCGCGCGTGATCGCCGAACCCAAGCTGGTGCTGCGCCTGGCCCCCGGGCGCGTCATGCTGGTCGCCGGCCTGGCGCCGGCCGGAGAGGACGGCAAGCCGGCGGTCAGCCAGCTGACGCCGATGGCCCTGGCGTCCTACCGGTTCGAGCAGCGTGGCACCGCCTGGGTCGTGGCCGGGCGCCAGGGAGTGTTTGCCTGGCGCGGCTTCCACGGCACGGCGAACGTGCGCGCGGTCACGCTGTCGGAGCAGCGCCAGGGCATCGGCATCGAATACGGAAGCTGCTGGGACGGGTATTGCGGCACCTGGATGGCGCTGTACGAAGTGGAGAAAGGCGCCGTGCGGCGCGAGCCGGCGGTCGAGATGGCACTGTCCGGCTTGAATGCCGACAGCGCGGCCGACTGCGCGCGCCGCCTGCAGCCGCTGGTGAAGCCGCATACGCCGGAACCGGTTCCGGTCTCCTCGCACTTGCCCGAGGGCGCCCACACCGACAGCCATGACTGCTACGCCATCGAGAGCGGCTGGACCATCGAGGCCTCGCGCGGCCAGCCGGGCGACCTCGTCATCCACTACCAGGGCGCGATGAGCCGCGCCGAAGCCCACCTGGCGCCGCCGGTCGCGATCGACCAGCGCCAGGTGCTGCGCTACGGCAGCGGCAAGTACCGGGCGGTTTCAGGCTTCAATCCGGTGCCGCCTATCTAGCTCGTCACTTCTTCACGGGCGTGAAGTTCAGATCCTGGAAGTCGTAGCTGAAGTCGGTCTCGGTGGAGATCGGCTGCATCTTCATGCGCTCGATGCTGCCGTCCGGGTTCAGCGCGAAGCTCACGTAGGCGTCGGCGTTGAAGTTGCGCTCCTTCCAGCGCACGATGAAGGTGTCGTGCTGGAAGTGCTCCAGTTCCCCGGTCAGGTCCGGCGTGCGCGACAGCGACAGCACCTGCCTGCCACCCACGTGCTTGATGGTGGCGATGCCGTACCACGGATCCTGGTAGTCGCCGTCGTAGGATGCGGGCGGCAGCGAAGGCTGGGATTTCGCCGCGCGCGCGGCGCCGGTCTTGGCCAGGCGCGCCTTTTCCTTGGCGTGCATCTCTTCCTCGACCGACGCGACGGCGCCGATCCAGTCGGTCTTGTCATCCTTGTCCACCAGGCGCCCCAGCAGCTGCCACTGCAGCGCGTTCAAGGAGCCGCCGCTTTCGGCGTTGGTGAGGATGGCGATGCCAAGCTTCTCTTCCGGCACCAGTACCACTTTTGAATAAAAGCCCTGCAGCGCGCCGCTGTGCAGGGCCAGCAGGCGGCCGTGATAGTCGCGCAACTGGAAGCCCAGGCCATAGGCGGCGAAGTTGGCCTTGGTACCGGCCAGCTTGGCGTTCGGTTCGCCGGTGCGCATCGGCGTCTGCGCGGTCCACAGCTCGCGCGCCTGCTTGGCGCTGAACAGGCGTGCTTCCTTGCCGTCCGCACTTGTCCCGGCCCCTGCGGGCAGCTTGCCTCCCGCCAGCAGCACGTTCATCCAGCGTGCGATGTCCTCGGCGTTGGTGTTGATGCCGACCGCGCCGACCGCGTTCGGCACCGGCATCGCCTTCACGGCGGCGATCTTCTCGTTGATCTTGCTGTGGGCGTTGGCGACGTTCGGATTGCCGGCGTTTTCCGCCAGGCTGGTGGTGGTGCCGGCCATGCCGACCGGCGTCAGGATGCGCTCGCGGATGGTCTCGCCCCAGGTCTTGCCGGACTTCGCGGCGACGATCTTGCCGGCCACGATGTACAGCAGGTTATCGTAGGCGTAGCTGCTGCGGAAGCTGGTGCTCGGTGCGATATAGCGCAGCTTGTGGATGATCTCGTCGGTCGAGAAGCTGGTGGTCGGCCACCACAGCAGGTCGCCCGCGCCCAGGCCCAGGCCGCTGCGGTGGGTCAGCAGGTCGCGCACCGTCATCTCGTGGGTGACATACGCGTCGTACATTTGAAAATCCGGCAAGTGCTTGGTGACCGGATCGTCCCAGGCCAGCTTGCCCTCGTCGACCAGCATCGCCAGCGCGGCGGCGGTGAAGGCCTTCGAGTTCGAGGCAACTTCGAACAGGGTCTTGCCGTCGACCTTGTCGGGCGCGCCCAGCTTGCGCACGCCGAAGCCGCGCGCAGTCAGCACCTGGCCGTCCTTCACGATGGCGATGGCGATACCCGGCACGTCGAACAGCTTCATGACGCGTTCGACGTCGCTGCCGAGGTAGGAGAGCTGGGGCGCTGCCGCGGCGGTCGATACCGCGGCGGTCGGCACCGCGGCGGTCGACACCGGGACAGCGGCCGGAGCCGGAGCCTGCGCCAGGGCGGCGCCGGAGAATGCGATCAGGAGGGCTGCTGCGATGCGGTTCATGGAGTGCACTGTGGGATTCCTTGGAGACTGAGCTGAATAAGCAGGCGCCAGCAGGATAGCATTTTCAATGCATGCTAGAAAGCGCCCGCCTCTGCTATGATCGCGCCTTTGCTTTTCCCGCCCTGTCGCTTCACATGGACGCCTTCCTCGTTTCCACCGGCATCGTCGCCCTCGCCGAAATCGGCGACAAGACCCAGCTGCTGGCCTTCCTGCTCGCCGCGCGCTTCCGCCGTCCGCTGCCCATCGTGTTCGGCATCTTTGCCGCCACCATCGCCAACCACGCCTTCGCCGCCGCGGTCGGGGCACTGGTCGGCAAGCTGCTCGGCCCCGACGTGATGCGCTGGGTGCTGGGCCTGGCCTTCATCGGCATGGCCGCCTGGGTCATGGTCCCGGACGACATCGATGCGGAAGAAGCGGCGCCGGCGCGCTTCGGCGTCTTTTTGACCACGGTGATCGCCTTCTTCCTGGCCGAGATGGGGGACAAGACCCAGGTCGCGACGGTGGCGCTGGCTGCGCGCTATTCCAGTGCGGTAGCGGTGGTGGCCGGCACCACGCTGGGCATGATGCTGGCGAACGTGCCGGCCGTGTACTTCGGCGACCGCATCGCCGGGCGCGTGCCCTTGAGGCTCGTGCACGGCATCGCGGCCCTGATCTTCCTGGTGTTGGGCTTGGCCACCTTGTTCGGCCTCGGCAGAAATCTCGGCTTTTGATGCGCTCGGCTTTTGATGCGCTCGGCTTTTGATGCGCCAAGCCTCTAAGGCTGCTCTTCCGCCAGCTGGTTGACCCACACCGGCGCCGACCACAATACCTTGCCGTCGTCCTGGGTCAGCTTCACATAGTAGAAATGCTGGCCCGGCGCCGGCGTGACAGTCGACGACGCATCAAGCGTTAATTGGCTCACCGCGCCGTTCCGGCCCGGCACCCCTTCCATGATCGCGATGGCCGCCGCGCGCCGCCCGGCGCCGTTCGCGAACTGCACGGACAGCTGGAGCGCGCCACGGTTGTCGAAGCGCTCGCCCATCAAGTGTCCGTTCGCGGTAAACACCAGCTGCGATTCCTTGTCCATGGTCGCGAACACGCGCCGCGCGCGGACCGCGGCGACGAAGCTGTCACGGGTCAGCGGCTCGCCGTTCGGCACCAGCACCGCGGTGCGGTTGGTGTACGAGGCGCCCCAGTTGGCGCAATGGTTGTCCTGGTTGCTGCTGAAGGCCACATGGTAGCCCGCTTCCAGCAGCTTGTTGCAGGCCGCCTCGAAGTTGCTGCGCCGGGTTTCCGCTTCCTTGTCGTTGGCCGAAAAGGCCGACGTGTTCATCACCTCGCACAGCGCCATCGTTTCGTCGCCGTCCGCCGTGTAAGCCAGCGGCACCCCATCCACCTTGAACTGGTCGTTCAGCGAAGGGTGATTGAACTGGCCGATCCAGCCCTGCTTGCGCATCAGCGTGTACAGCGCGCCGTAGTCGCTGCGCGCGGTGGCGGTGTCGGCCAGCAGTTCACCCTTGCCGTTCCTTTCCCAGCCCAGCAGCTGGTCGCTGTTGAAGATGTTCAGGTGGCCGCCGTTGCTGATCACGCCCCACTCCATGCCGTACAGGGCCAGGAAGTCGCGGTGCTGTTCGTTGAAGTCCCGTGCCGTTTGCAGGCCGGCCTGGTACAGCGCCCTGGCGGCGGCCGGATCGGCATCGGCGCGGGTGCCGTCCGAGCCGTCATACATGTGGTTGTGCTCGGAGACCATCAGCATGTCCAGGCCATGCGCGCGGGCGTAGGGAAAGGCGGCGTCCGGGCCGAAGGGCGCGGTCTGCGGGTCCTGCGCGCCGCGGCAATCATCGAGGGCGCCGCCGCCGTCGCTGTCGCGGGTCTGGCTGTGCAGGTTGCCGTAATAGACGGTGTACGGCAGCGCGCCCGCCGCCGGCGCAGCCTGCAGGACGGTGTGCCGGCCGGGCAGCGGAGCGAAGGCCGGCAGTGCGGGCACCGGCGGGCTGCCGACGGCGATGTCCCAGGATTGCTCGACCTCTTCGCTGCCCGCTGCGGCGCGCAGGCGCACCCGGTACACGCCGGGTGCGGGCCGCCGGTTCGCCAACCTGTTCCCCAGCCGCCCCGGCCAGCGCACCGGTACGTCGACCGGCCGGCCGGACAGGGTCCCGCCCTGCCAGCGCGCGACCTCCCGACCGCCCGGCGCCACCAATGCGAGGTGCCAGCGCAGCTTGCGGTGTCCGCGCAGGCCCGGGTAATCGAAGGACAGTGTAAAGGTGCGCGCATCAAGGCCGCGGCCTTCGCCGTGGTAGGGCGCATCGAGCATCGCCTCGAACTCCTGGTGCTCGTGCGGGACAGGAACCGCGGCGGCAAGCTTGCAAAAGCTGGCCGCTGCCAGGATGAGGCAGCGGGACCAGGCCGGGGATGGGGAAAGGGATGAGGTTTTCATGATGCAATTTTTGCAATTGCATCATTCCCCCATCTTGATCACCGGCTCATGATGATGTCAATTTATTATTATTTAATTGACAAAAACATAGACTGATCAGAAGTGGTATTCGGCGCGAACCATCGGCGTGCTGGCGCGCTGGCCGCGGTTGCCGGTCGTGGCCGCCGTGTTGCCGAACTTGTTGTTCCAGAACTGGTATTCGACGCCGACGCGGAAGCGGTTCTTCGGCTGGCCGAAACGGCTGCCGAGGTCGTACATCAGCTGCATGTCGAGGTTGGTCTCGGCGCCGGTCGGGTTACCGACCTCGTCCCTGCCCTTGGCGGCAATATAGTTCAGGTAGCCCTCGAAGGACCAGCCGGCGCCGTACCCGCCAGCCCAGCTGTTCGGGACCGGGATGCCCCAGCTGGCCGACAGCATCGGGTGGTAGTCGTAGGTATAACGGCTGCGCACCTGGGAAATCGGCGGGAAGGCGCCGCTCGGCGCATTGCTCTCGCGGATCAGGAGGATGCCGGTGCTGAGGAAGCCGGGCACATCCCACATCAGGGTCGGTCCCAGGACCAGCATGCGCTTGCGCGAGTTGTAGCCGACGTCGTTCTTGGTGTTCCAGTCGAAGCCCAGCACCAGGCCCAGGCCCTTCACGGGACCGTAGGCGATGGGCGCGCCGCGCAGCGCGCCGATGTCGAGCGTGTGGCGGTAGACGATATAGGCTTCCTGCGCGCCTTCGGTCTGGTTCAGCGAGCCGGGGTCATTGCTGTCGGACTGCAGCAGGTCGACGTTGAAGTAGTTCGAGCCGTACTTGTAGCCGCTGGCGTGGGTCAGCGCGAAGATGTTCTTCTTGATGTCGGCCGGGTTGAAGGGCTCGCGGAAGCGCTGCCCGTAGCGCCAGCTGATCGCCGTGTCGCTCCAGTCGGCGGCATAGGCCGGCAGCGCCGTACTGGCGGCCACAGTCAACAATCCGAACGCGGCCAGGGCCGCGACGCTTGTACGTTCGCTCATCGTTTTCTCGATTTTTAGTAAGGGGGGTTATTGTAATGACGGGATAACGCTAGTGTAGCTGGAAGCCGCCACGGCCGGCAGCTACTTGTCGTATTCGCGCCAAAGCCCCGCCGGCGCAATGCGCGGCAGGCGACGCTGCCGCCCCGCGGACTTTCTTATGCGGCCGGGGCGAGGGCCAGGCCGCCGGCCAGGCTCCAGGCTTGCGCATGGCCCAGGCGCTGCAGGCACAGCGCCGCCCGCGCGCTGCGGTTGCCGCTGCGGCAGACGAATACCAGCGGGCGCCGCGGCGCCGCCAGGAAGTGGCCGAGGTGTTCGGCCAGGCGCGACAGCGGCACCGCCTGCGCTTCGATGCCGTGCAGGTGCGCCGTGCCCGCTTCGAGCTCGCAGGCTTCGCGCACGTCGACCAGCAGCGCGTCCTCGTGCGCGCGCAGGAAGGCATCGAGCCGCTCCGGCTGCAGCTGCTGCAGCGGCCCCGCCGGCGCCGTACGCAGCCCCTGCGCCGTGGTGCAGGGCGCGCCGCCGGCGTCAAGGCCATGGCACAGCACCGACCCGCCGTCGACCAGGCGCGCCAGGCCATGCGGCGCTGCCTCGCCGATCATGAGCCCGCCGGTAAAGGCCAGGCGCACCGCCGCCGGCCCCAGCTTGCCGTCGCGGGCGCGGCCGGCCAGGAACACGGCGCCGCGGCCATCTCCGCCTGCCAGCCTTACCAGCACCTCATCGCCGATCGCGATCGCCGGGGCGGCGCTGCCATCGCCCAGCGTGATGGAGCCAACGCCGGCGCCGGCGCGCGGCCAGCCGAGCGTGTCCGCTGCATGGGTGTCCAGGCCGAGGGCTGCGCGCAGCGCGGCGCGGGCTTCGGCACCGGCCGGATCGGCGTCCGTGCCCAGCACCGCCAGCATGCGCAGGCCGCTGCCCCGGACCTGGGCCGCGATCCGCGCCGCCATGCCGGCCGGTGGATCGATCGCCACGCAGGTAGCGGCGTCGGCATCGAACAGGATCCAGCCGTGGCGCCCGCCGGCACTCACCTGCAGCAGGCCGCTCCTGTCGCCGCTGAACGTCGACGGTGCCAGAGCCGGATGGCGCGCCGCCCGGCCGCAGCGGCGGATCCGCGCACAGGCTTCATCGATGAAAGCGTCGGTCGCGAGCGGCCCGAAAGACAGGCGCACCGCGCCGCTGGTGCGCCACGCCGGCAGGCCCATCGCCTCCAGCACATAGCTGGGCGCGGCTTTCGCCGCCGAACAGGCCGAGCCCGCGCTGACGCGCACGCCGGCGGCATCGAACAGGTCGAGCAGGTCCTTGCTCGCCATGTCCGGCACCGCGAAGTTCAGGGTGGTCGGCAGCGTCAGCTCGAAGGGCGCGTTGAACACGATGCCGGGGAAGGCCTCAACCAAGCTTTCCGCCAGGCGTGCGCGCATCGCCGCCAGTTCGGCGTGCGTGCGGAAGCTGTCTCCCTGTTCCAGCGCGGCCAGCACCGCGCCCAGCGCCGCGATGCCGGCCATGTTTTCGGTGCCGGAACGCTGGCCCGCTTCCTGGCCGCCGCCGATGATCAGGGGCGTGTACGGCGCGCCGTCCCTCACGTAGAGCATGCCGATGCCCTTCGGCGCATACAATTTGTGGCCGGAGAACGGCGCGTAGTCGATGCGCGAGCCGGCCAGATCCAGCGGCAGCTTGCCGAGCGCCTGCACGCAGTCGACCATCCAGTAGACGCGCGGGGCGCATTCGCGCAGCACGCCGGCGATGCCGTCCAGGTCGGAAACCGTGCCGGTCTCGTTGTTGGCGGCCATGGTGCAGACCATTGCCGCGCGCGGGGCCAGCTCGCGCAGCAGATCCAGGCGATGCCGGCCGGCGCCGTCGACCGGCAGCGCGCACAGGGTCAGCCCGGTCCCGAGCAGGCGGTTCCAGTGTGCCAGGCTTTCCGACACCGCCTTGTGCTCGGTGGCGCCGTAGATCAGCAGGTCGCCGCATTCCTCGCCGGCGGCGCGGCGCTCGCGTACCGCGCACAGCGCCGACAGCACCGCGGTCTGGATGCCTTCGGTGGCGCCACTGGTGAACAGCACCCGGCCGGTGCCGGCGCCGAGCACGCGGCGCGCGCGCACGCGCACGCCGTCGAGCATGGCCTTGGCGCGCAGGCCGGTCGCATGGCTGCTGCTCGGATTGCCGAAACAGGCCTGCATCGCCTCGAGGGCGGCGCTGGCTGCGGCGGGCAGCACGGGCGAGGTGGCGTTGGCGTCGAGGTAGATATCGTGGCTCATGAATAAAATGCCGTAAAAATTGCTAAAAACAAAAAATAATATGCACACAAGCTGCCATAGTTGAGTAATATGTTACGGACTGAGGCAGAATAAGATGTACTAAAATTCCTTTGTTTTCCTCTAAAATAAGAACTGACATTCTGATTCTTACTGCATAAGAAAATGATCTCTCTCGACAAATACGATTGCGCGATTCTTGCCGCTCTGCAAGCGGACGCCACCCTGTCGATTTCCGGGCTGAGCGAGAAAGTCGGGCTGTCCAGCACTCCCTGCTGGAAGCGCGTCAAGCGTCTGGAAGAAGAGGGATACATCGAGAGCCGGGTCAGCATCATCAACCGCAACAAGGTCGGCCTGCCGGTGACGGTCTTCGTCAGCGTGCGCGCCAAGGAACACGACGAGAAGTGGTTGGAACGCTTCGCCTCGGCCGTGGTTACCCTGCCCGAAGTGCTCGAATTCCACCGCATGAGCGGCGAGATCGATTACCTGCTGAAGGTGGTCACCACCGACATCGAAGGCTACGACCGCTTCTACAAGAAGCTGATCAAGACCGCCCAGCTGGCCGGCGTCTCCTCGGCCTTCTCGATGGAGCAGATCAAGTGCACCACGGCGCTGCCGCTGGAACTGATTTCGCACGGGCTCGCCGCCTGAAGTGAATCATGCGATGATGGCGCCCGTTAGAACATAACGGAGACTGTGAATGCCATCGAAATTCAAGATCGCGCCGCTGGCGCTGGCGCTCGCCGCCGGTCTGACGGCGCTGAGCGCTTCCGCCCAGGAGCAGCTGGTGCGCATTGGCGTGAGCGGACCGCTGTCGGGCGCGAACGCGTTTGCCGGCAAGGACAATGAAAACGGCGTACGCCTGGCGGTCGAGGAACTCAACGCGCAGAAGCTCAAGGTGGGCGGCAAGCTGCTGCGTTTCGAACTGATGTCCGAAGACGACCAGGGCGACCCCAAGGCCGGCGTGAACGTGGCCCAGAAATTCGCCGACGCCGGCGTGAAATTCGTGCTCGGCCCGTACAACTCGGGCGTCGCCATCCCCGCATCGCGCGTCTACAACGACGCCGGCATCCTGATGTCGACGGTCGGCACCAATCCGAAGATCACCCAGTCGCGCTACCCGAACGTGTTCCGCATCGTCGCCAGCGACAACCAGGTCGGCGGATCGATGGCGGCCTATGCGGCGAAGGAACTGAAGATCAAGACCGTCGGCGTGATCGACGACCGTACCGCCTTCGGCCAGGGCATCGCCGACGAATTCGCGAAGCAAGCGCGCGCCTCGGGCCTGAGCGTGGCCGGCCGCGAGTTCACCAACGACAAGGCCAGCGACTTCTCCTCGATCCTGACCGCCTTCCGCGCGAAGAAGGTCGACGCGATCTTCTTCGGCGGCTATGCGCCGCAGGGAGCACCGATGGCGCGCCAGATGAAGCAGCTCGGCCTGAGCAATGTCCGCCTGCTCGGCGGCGACACCCTGTGCAGCCCCGAGATGGCCAAGCTGGGCGGCGATGCCGTCGGCGAGAACGTGCTGTGCGCGCAAGCCGGCGCCATGCTCGACAAGCAGCCCGGCGGCCCGGCCTTCAAGACGCGCTACAAGCAGCGCTTCCAGCGCGACCCGGACGTCTACGCGCCGGCCTTCTACGACCAGACCATGTTCATCGCCCAGGCCATCAAGAGCGCCAACACGGTCGACGCGGCCGCGGTGGGCAGGGCCCTGCACACGATGAGCTACCAGGGCGTGGCCGGAACCTATGGCTATGACCCGAGCGGCAACCTGAAGAAGACCGCGGTGACGGTATATACCTTCAAGGGCGGTGCCTTGTCTCCGCTGGCAAGCTATTAATAAAGCCCCGTAAAGACTGGGCCGCGGGCGGCGCAAGGCGTATCCTTGTCGCCGCCTTGTTTTTACCACCGCACATTCAACGACACATGAAACACATCCTGAAGCTGGGCGCGATCGCATGCGCCGCCATGCTCGCCTGCGCGCCCGCCGGCGCCCTCGAAGCCAAGCCGGCCGCCGCCAAGACTGCCGTGGCCGGCACCAACGCCGAATCGCAGCGCCTGAACAAGCTGGCCGACGAGTACTACGATGCGCTGGCGCGCTTCGACCCGGTCTCGGCCGGCGAGAGCGGCGACAACCGCTTCGCCGACCAGATCGGCATGTCGATCGCGCCGAAGAACCGCGCTGCCCAATTCGCGCGCTACAAGAATTACCTGAAGCGCCTGCACGCGATCCGCCGCGACGCCCTGGCGCAGCGCGACCAGACCAGCTACGACATCCTCGACTACGAGCTGGCGACGGCGCTGCGCTTCGAGCCCTTCCCCGAGAACCTGCTGCCGATCAACCAGATGGACAGCCTGCCCGTGACGCTGGCGAACTACGCCGGCGGCGAAGGCGCCCAGCCGCTGGCGAGCGTGAAGGATTACCAGGCCTACCTGAGCCGCCTGAACCAGCTCGGCCCGTGGATCGACCAGGCAATCGCCAACATGCGCGAAGGGATGCAGCGCGGCGTGGTGCAGCCGAAGGCGGTCATGCTGTCGGCCCTGCCCCAGTTCAAGCAGCTGGTGGCGAATAAGCCGGAAGACAGCATCTACTACACCCCGATCAGGAACCTGCCCGCCAAGTTCTCGGACGCCGACAGGAAGAAGCTGAGCGCCGGCTACCGCAGCGCCATCGAGGCCAAGCTGAATCCGGCGCTGGCCCGCCTGGCCGCCTTCCTGGAGAAGGAATACATCCCGGCCTGCCGCACCAGCACCGGCTGGAACGCCCTGCCGAACGGCATGGACTGGTACCTGGCGCGCGTGGCGAGCCAGACCACCACCGACCTGCAACCGGAGCAGATCCACCAGATCGGCCTGAAGGAAGTGGCGCGCATCCAGGGCGAGTACGCGCGCATCGGCCCGCAGATGGGCTACAACGGCCCGGCCGCCGGCCTGCCGACCTGGGTGCTGGAACAGCCGAAGTACAAGCCCTTCAAGACCGACCAGGAAGTCATCGCCGTCTACCGCAAGCTGGACGCCCAGCTCAGGACGAAGTTGCCGGCACTGTTCACGCTGCGTCCGAAGACCCCGCTCGACCTGCGCCTGGAGCCGGAACTGTCGCGCGCGACGGCCTCGGACCACTACACGCCGCCGGCGGTGGACGGCTCGCGTCCGGGCGTGTTCTGGTCGGTGGTGAACGATCCGACCCAGTACGGCAGCACCGGCATGGTGACGCTGTTCCTGCACGAAGGCCAGCCGGGCCACCACTTCCACATCGCCCTGATGCAGGAGCTGGACCTGCCGAACTTCCGCAAGTTCGGCGGCAACAATGCCTTCACCGAAGGCTGGGCGCTGTACGCAGAGACCCTCGGCAAGGAGATGGGCCTGTTCGATAAGCCGGAAGATTATTTCGGCCACCTGAACGACGAGATGCTGCGCGCGGTGCGCCTGGTGGTCGATACCGGCATGCACGCGAAAGGCTGGACCCGCGAGCAGTCGATCCAGTACATGCGCGAGACCCTGGGCTATCCGGAATCGATCGCGCGCAGCGAGACCGAACGCTACATGGCCTGGCCGGGCCAGGCGCTGGGCTACAAGATCGGCTCCCTGAAGATCCAGGAACTGCGCCGCCGCGCGGAATCCGCGTTGGGGCCGAAATTCAGCCTGCCGAAGTTCCACGAGATCGTGCTCGGCGAAGGCACGCTGCCGCTGGCGCTGCTGGAGAAGAAGGTCGATCGGTGGATTGCCGAATCCAAATAAACACCTACGTCGTTCCCGCGCAGGCGGGAATCCAAGTTCTGTAAGCGTTATCGGTAAGCCAGCAAACTTGGGTCCCCGCCTCCGCGGGGACGACGTTGCTATTTTTCCGGTGCCACGCGCCACACCACGCCGCCGGCATCGTCAACCACCAGCAAGGCCCCGTCCGCCGCCACCGTCACCGCGGCCGGACGGCCCCAGACGTCGCGGTCGCTCAGCACCATGCCGGTCATGAAGTCCTGGTACTGGCCGGTCGGCACGCCGTTCTTCATCATCACGCGGACCACCTTGTAGCCGGTACGGGTGCCGCGGTTCCAGGAGCCGTGCAGGGCCAGGAAGATGTCGCCCTCGTACTCCTTCGGGAAGGCGTGCTTCGCACCCGCCGGGGCCTGGTAGACCACCATGCCCAGCGGCGCCGAATGCGCCTGGATCAGGGTGTCCGGCACCGTCACCTTGTCCTTCAGGTCGGGGCGGATGCCCTTCAGGCGCGGGTCTTCGTGCGCGCCCAGGTAGTACCACGGCCAGCCGTAGAAGCCACCCTGTTTTACGCGCGTCACATAATCCGGCGGCAGGTTGTCGCCCAGCTCGTCGCGCTCGTTCACGCTGCAGAACAGGTCGCCGGTTTGCGGGTACACCAGCATGCCGACGCAGTTGCGCAGGCCGTTGGCGAACGGACGGCGGTTTTTCCCGTCCGCGTCGAACGCCAGCACCGCCGCGCGGTCGGTCTCCTCGCCCCAGGCGGCGCCCAGGCCGTGCTTGCCTTCCCACTGCGCCAGCGCCTCGGGCGGCTTGGGTCCGATGCTCGATGCGATGTTGGTGGCCGAGCCGACCGACAGCAGCATCGTCTTGTCGTCCTTCGAAAACGCCAGCGTACGGGTGACGTGGCCGCCGCCGGTGTCGGCGATCTTCTCGACCACGGTTTCCGGCTCGCCCTTCGCCTTCAGGTCGCCGACCGTGTACGGGAAGCGCACCACCGAGTTGACGTTGGCGACGTACAGGTATTTAGGGTTCGCGCCGGACGGCCACAGGGCCAGGCCGTAGGGACGCGACAGGCCGGTGGCGAACACGCTGCTTGACTCCGCCTTGTCGCCGTTGGCGCCCGGCCGCAGGATGCTGACCTGGCCCTTGCTGGCCTCGGAGACGATGATGTCGCCGTTCGGCGCGCGCAGCGCCAAGCGCGCCTTGCCGGTCTCGCCGGCAAACACGGACACTGTAAAACCCTTCGGCACCGCCGGCAGCGCGCCGTCCGGCCGCGCGGCGACCTTCGGGCCGTTGCCGGCGCTCTCGCTGGCGAACGGTGCCGCCAGCTTGTCGATGCTGAGGTGGTGCAGGTCGCCCGGCTTGTCGTCAAGCCAGGCGCCGCTCTTGTCGCCGCCGGCGGTCTTCGGGGCTGCAGCCTCCGCCGCCGCTGCCGGCTTGCCGCTTTGGGAAGCCAGGTAGCCGATCACGGCGGCGCGCGCCTTGGCATCCGCAATCCCGATCGGCATCGCGGTGCCCGGCACGTCCTTGCTCGGGTCGCGCAGGAAAACGTCGAGCTCTTCGCGGGTCCAGGTCTTGCCGGCGGCGCCGGCCTTCGCTAAAGCATCGGTATAGTTATAGCCGGCTACTCCAGCCGCCTTGCGGCCCACCACGTTGTACAGGCCAGGGCCCGCGCGCGAACCCAGCTTGGGATCGACCGTATGGCAGCTTGCGCAGTTGTGTTCAAAATAGGTCTGGCCGGCCGAGGGCGCGGCGGACACTTGCGCGGCCAGCGCCAGCCAGCCGATGGCAGCGGCTTGCGCCGCAATGGTCTTGTGCTTCATCGTGATCCTTTCTGTTGGCTGGAATTCAGTCGATCATGAACACCGGATAGCGGCGCCACTCCGGCTCGCGGTAGCGCGCGCAGTGGGCGAAGATGAAGTCCAGCACCGCTTCCTGGTCTTCCAGCAGCTCCGGGTGCGCCTGTTTCCAGTCCTCGAATCTGGCGGCCAGTTCCGGCTCGTCGCGCAGCAGCTTCTCGGCCTCGTCCTCGAACACGTAATCCGAATACGCTTCCTTCTTTTCCAGCACGCTGTTGAAGAAGCCCCAGCGGAAGAAGCTGTCGTGGCCCAGCGGTTCGAGCATCTCGACCGCGTAGCGGGCATTGTCCTGGTCCAACGGCACGAGGTAGTCGCCGGCGCGCAAGCTCACGCTGGCGCAGCGGCGCTCGAGCTGCACGTCGTCGTGGAACATGTGGCCTTCGTAGGGGTGCGGGCGCGAGGTGACCGACCTGACGTGGTAGCAGGCCACGTCCTGTTCGCGGTCGGCCGTCACGCGCTCCATGCGCACGCCGTTCCACTGCAGGCGCTCGATCACTTCACGCCACTGCTGCGGCACCACGTAGGCGCGCGGCGCCCACACCACCACGTCGGCCGGGAAGCGGTTGAAGTATGGGATATCCTTCTCGAACGGCGCGCTGCGGTCGTACCACAGGCGCTGGTAGTTGCCCAGCACGCTGGGCTTATACCTGGCCTCGTAGCCCTTGAAGCGGAAGCTGGAAGGATTCGCTTCGTCCATCGCCCAGTGGATCGGCCACTCGCGGCGGGTGCGGCCCTGCTGCTTGGCGGCGCGGCGCAGTTGCACGATCTGCTCGCCGTTGGCGACCGTGAAGCCGAGCGCCGTTTCGACCAGCGCGCGCATCGAATGATAGCGGTCGGCGAAAGGTTTCAGCATGTGGGTCTCGGGCATGAAGCCGATCGTGTGGTGCAGGGCCGCGTAGCCGGTCGAGAAGCGCGGCGTCTCCAGGAAATCGGCGATGCCGTGGTCCGGGCTGTCCTTGACCGGGTTCACGTACGGGCAGGTCGGCCAGCCGCGCTTGTCCATCTCGGCATACATCGCCGGCACCATGGTGTCGCGCAGGAAGGCGCCAAGTTCTCCGCCCAGCTTGTCGGCCTGGGTCTGGATCAGGGTCATGGTGTAGCTGTAGTCGGCGCCGTTCGAGGTGTGGGTGTCGACCATCACGTCCGGATCCCAGGCGCCGAAGAACTCGTTGAACACGCGCGCGGTGAGGGTATCGCACTTGACGAAGTCGCGGTTCAGGTCGAGGTGGCGGCTGTTGCCGCGGAAGCCGAACTGCTCGGGGCCGTCCTGGTTCACGCGCGAGCTGTTGTTGCGGTTGAAGGCGCCGTCGACGTTGTACAGCGGGATGAAGATGAACACGGTGCGGCCGAGCGCGGCCAGGCGTTCGGGCTCCTGGCAGAAATCGCGCACCAGCGCCATGCAGGCGTCCACGCCTTCCGGCTCGCCCGGATGGATGCCGTTATTGTTGAAGAACACCGGGCGCTTGTCGCGCTTGATCTCGAAGCGGTCGAACACGCCGTCGGCGGACACCACGCCCGCGTGGATCGGCACGCCGGCATCCGAGGTGCCGATCTGGCTGAAGCGCAACACGCGCGGGTAGCGCTTGGCGAGTTCCTCGTACCAGGCGATGCAATCGGCCCAGGTGGTGGTCTGGTTCTGGTTGCCCTTCTCGAAAGGCGTCTTCAATTCA
The DNA here is from genome assembly GCF_051233485.1 of Massilia sp. LXY-6. NCBI lineage: Bacteria > Pseudomonadati > Pseudomonadota > Betaproteobacteria > Burkholderiales > Oxalobacteraceae > Massilia > Massilia sp. LXY-6. Next base: position 27,078 of record NZ_JBKFGF010000054.1, on the reverse strand, counting down.
TTGGACATGATGGCCGTCTAGGGTGTCTTGAGTGATGGGTGATGCGAAGCCGCTAATGTACCTCAGTTGCGCTGCCCAGCGGCAGGGCGATCGCCACCGTGGTGCCGCGTCCGGGCCGGGAACGCACCTGGATCGTGCCGCCGAGGGCGAACACGCGCTCGCGCATGCCGATGATGCCGATGCCTTCGGAGGCCAGGGCCGGATCGAAGCCTTCGCCGTCGTCGCCGACCTCGATGTGCAGGGCTTCGTCCTCGTCCGACAGCACTAGGCTGACGTGGGCGGCGCCGGCGTTGGCGTGCTTCATGATGTTCGACAGCGCCTCCTGGACGATGCGGTAGGCGGAAATCGCGAGCTCGTTGCCGAGCCGCGAGAAGTCGCCCTCGGTATGGAATTCGAAGTCGATGCCGGAGCTGGAACGGTAGTGGCTGACCATCTCCTCGACCGCGCCGTGCAGGCCCAGCATGTCCAGCACCTCCGGGCGCAGGCGGCGCACCAGGCGCCGGCCGTTGGCGTACAGGTCGAGCGCCAGTTTCGTGATCGCCTGCGCCTTGGTGCCGATCTGCTGCACCTCCGGGCCGGGCGGGGCCTTCGCGGCCAGCTGCTGGATGGTCTGCGATTCCAGGCGCACCGCGATCAGCGAGGCGTTCAGCTCGTCGTGGATCTCGACCGCGATGCTCTTGCGCTCGTCCTCGATGATGTTGTTGACCTTCTGGATCAGCTTGCGCTTGTCGGCGTCGGCGCGCAGCGCCTCGTTGCGCGAGGCCAGCAGGTCGCGGGTGCGCTCGGCCACCTTGTTCTCGAGGTCCTGCTTGGAGCGGTCGAGCGCCACCGACATCTCGCCGATCGACGCCTGCAGCTCGCCGACCTCGCCGCCGGTGGTGACCGGCAGCTCGACCCGGTAGTCGCCGCCGCGGATCGCACGCAGCACGGCGATCGCCTCCTGCAGCGGCACCGTCAGGCTGCGCGCCAGGAAGTAGGCCAGCAGGCCGCTGGCAACCAGGGCCAGCGCCGCCATCGCCAGCTCGACGCGGAAGCGGCGCAGCTGCTTGGCCAGCATGCTGGTCGGCGACATCGTCACCCGCACCCGCCCCACTACCTCGGTGGTCAGGGTCGGCGGACGGGTATCGCTGGAGGCGGAAACGTGCGGCGTGCCGTTGTCCGAGAACAGGTTGATCCACACCACCTGCTTGCGGATCGGCGCTTCCCACGAGCGCGCCTCGGCCTGGATCGGGTGTTCGGAGACGACGCTGACGGCGTTCTTGCCGCCGGTGTCGACCACGTCGATGCGGTACACGCTGCGGTCCGACTGCACCAGGCCGTTGATGGTCAGGCGCAGGTCGGACAGGTTGCCGGAAATGACGTTGTACTCGCTGGTCTCGGCCAGCGCGCGCGCCAGGATGCGGCCGCGCTCGGCCAGCTCCTCGTCGACCTGGGCGCGGTGCGAGTACCAGGAATACCAGACGAAGGACGAGAACAGCAGCGCCACCGGCAGCATGGTGATGAAGGCCATGCGCAGGCCGATGCTCCAGCCGCGCCAGAAAGAGAAGTGGCGAATCATGGCCGGCGCGCCAGCGCGGAATCCGCCGGTCGGCGGGAAAAGCCGCGCACCGCGTCGCCGACCGAGAGGTCGAGCGAGCGCGCCACGCCCTCGTTGACGATGGTGCGGAAGTAGTGCGGGAACTGCGGCGGCGCCAGCTCGCCGCCGGCCACGTAGGCACGGGCGATCTCGGCGACCTGGGCGTCGATGTCCTCGATCCCGGAATACGTGGTGGCGAGCGCGCCGGCCTTTACCATGTCGCTCGAGAAACCGATCACGCCCTGCTTGTGGCGGTAGGTCGAGAGCAGGATGTTGCGGATGCTCTCGGTGGTGTAGACGGCGCTGTCGGGCAGGGCCAGCAGCACGTCGGTCTGGGCGATCTGGTTCAGCAGGCGGTTGATGTCCTCGCCGCCGGCGTCCAGCACCGTGACTTTATCTGCCTCCAGCACCGGACGCAGGAAGGCGGTGTCGGCACCGAGGATGGCGGCCACGCGCACCGGGCGGCGGTACAGCAGCGCGGCCAGGCGCAGCTGGTCGCTTGGGGCCGGCTCGGCGTAGACCGCGGTGCTGGCGACCGGATGCGCGCCCCCATGCGCGGCCCTGGCCATGATCGCGCGGTACACCTGGCTCGAGGTGAAGGCGGAGATCACCACGCAGTCGCAGCGCTTCGCTGCCACCTCGCGCAGGGCCGCCGGGCCGATCGCCACGTACAGCATGCGGCGGCGCTGGGCCAGCTCGGTACGGAAGCCGGCAAAGATGGGCAGCAGGCGCTTGTACAAGTCTTCGGTGATGCGCCGGGTGAGTTCGCTGTCGTCGCCGGTGACGAACTGGAAGCGGAAACCCTGGACGGGTTCCTGGATGGGTTTGGCGGCGTGGGCGGTGAGGGTCAGCGCCGCAAAAAGGCTGGCCAAGAAGGTCAACTTGGGTCCCCGCCTGCTCGGGGGGGACGGCGCTGGCGGGGAGGACGGCGCTGGCACGTCATTCCCGCGAAGGCGGGAAGCCAAGTTCCTCAGCATTGCCCTCAAGGCTCGATCAGCCCGTGCTTCACCGCCAGCTTGGTGATGTAAGCCTGGCGGTGCACCCCCAGCTTTTCCTTCACCGACTGGCTGATATTGCTGATGGTCTTGGTCGACAGGTTGAGGCGCTCGGCGATCTCGTTGTTGGTCAAGCCTTCGGCCATCAGCTTGAAGATCTCCAGGCTGCGCTCGTCCAGCATCGACTGCGGCGAGACGTCGCCGCGCACCGCCAGGCTGGCCAGACGCTCGGCGATCTGCGGCAGGAAGTACAGCTTGCCGGCGTGCGCCTGGCGCACCGCTTCGGCCAGGTCGGCCGGGTCGCAGTCCTTGGTCACGAAGGCATGTGCGCCGAGACGGTAGGTTTCCTTGATCAGGCTGTCCTGGTCGAACTGGCTGAGGAACACGATCTTCGCCTGCGGATCGGCCTTCAGGATGTTCTGGGCGGCGTCCAGGCCGGTCAGCTCGGTGCCGAAGCGGATGTCGAGCACCGCCACGTCCGGTTTCTGTTCGGCGTACATCGCCACCGCCTCGCTGGGCGACTTGGCCTGGCCCACCACTTCCATGCCCTGCGCGCCCAGCGACATGGCGAAACCGGTCATCACGATCGGGTGGTCGTCCGCCAGCATGACGCGGATCGGTGTTTGCTCTTTCTGCATTTGCTTGCCATTCCCTGGTATCTGGATAGGGCGATTATTCCATACAAGGACGACAACGCCAACGAAGGCGATCCGAGTAGAAGGTGGAAGTAAATTTACCAATAATTCGCTTTACTGATTACCATAACATAGCATATATTTATTCCACAGATTAGCCAGCTTGCTTCACTGCCTGACAACAACAAAGGAGGATGGCCATGCATTTCTCTTACTCGCAACACGGCAATGGCAGCAAAGCCACCAAGTTCATGCTGATCGCCGGCTTGCACGTGGCGCTCGGCATCCTGTTCGTCCACGGCCTGAACACCAGGAAGATCCCGCTCGGCCTGCCCGAGCAGGTGCTGGTGATGATCGAGCCGGAGCGCCCCGCGCCGCCTGTGCCGCCCGAAGCGCCGAAGCCGGCGCAGCAGCTGGCGCCGCCGGACATCGTGGTGCCGAAGGTCGAAGTGGCCGTCGCCCCGCCACCCGAGCCGGCGCCGGTCCGCAGCACCACCGAGCCCGCTCCTTCACCGAACCCCTTCACGCCGGCCCAGGCCACACCTGAAGCTCCGCCGGCGGCGAATACGAGCGCCAACACCAGCCGGATGCACAGCGCGCTGTTCGCCGACGCCAACAGCTGCGCCCTGCCCGACTATCCGGCCAGCGCGGCCCGCAACGGCGACACCGGCATCACGACCCTGGCCCTGCTGGTCGGCACCGACGGACGCGTGAGTTCGGCGCGCATCGAGCAGTCGAGCGGTTCGCGCGTGCTGGACCGCGCCGCCCTCAATGCGCTCAGCCTGTGCAAGTTCAAGCCGGCCATGAACAATGGCGTGCCGGCCGCCGGCTGGGCCCAGCTGGCCTATGTCTGGAAACTGGATTGAGCCCTGCCATCGGCTAGATAGATCCCTTCTTTGCCCGCCTCCGCTCCTCGGCCTGGCGGGCTTTTTTTTCGCTGGAGACACCGATGCCCCACGAATCCGCCCTACCCGCCGCCAGCGGGCGCCAGGGCTTCGCCGCCGCATGCCTGCTCGGCGCGCTGCTGGCCTGGCTCGCACTGGCCCCGCGCCACTTTCCGATGCCGTCCGCGCCCGGCGCCCCGTCCTCCGCCGGCGGCTTTTCCGTGGCCCGCGCCCAGGCCCACGTGCGCGCGCTGGCGGCGGCGCCGCGTCCGACCGCCAGCCGCGCCAACGTGCAGGCGCGCGACTACCTGCTGACCCGGTTGCGCGGGCTCGGCCTGGAGCCGGAAGTGCAGACCGCGATGGTGCGGACGGCATCCTCCGACCTCACCGCCAACGTGCGCGTGACCCTGGCCGAGGTCCACAACGTGGTCGTGAAGAAGCCGGGCGTGGTGTCGGGTCATGGCGGCAGGCCGGCTGTGCTGGCGCTTGCCCACTACGATTCCGGCGGCGCCACGCTGGGCGCGGCCGACGGCGCCGCTTCCAGCGCGGCGCTGCTGGAAACCCTGCGCGTGCTGCAGGCCGGTGCGCCGCTCGACAACGACCTGATTGTCGTGTTCACCGACGGCGACGCCGGCCAGGCCCTGGGCACGCGCGGCTTCGTGCAGTCGCACCCGTGGGCGAAACGCGCCAGGATCGCGCTGCGCTTCGATAATCCCGGCAACCGCGGCGCGCTGCAGCTGATCGGCGCCGACCGCGCCGGCGGCGCCGCGCTGACAGCCTGGGCGAAGCTGGCGCCCGATCCGCAGGGCTCGTCCTTCATGGGCGAGCTGTACGCCCGGCTGCCGCAACACGAAGCCGCTGCGCTGCTGGCCGGATCCGGCGCGCCGGCGCCGGTATCGGTCCTGCATTTCGCCACCACCGCCGGGCCGCTCGGCGGCGGCGCCTGGGACCTACCCGAACGCCTCGACGCCGCCAGCCTGCAGCACGAAGGCGACACCATGCTGGCCCTGCTGCGCCATTTCGGCTCCGCCTCCCTGCCGCAGCCCGGCATGCGCGACGCGCGCGGCCAGGTCTTCTTCGCCCTGCCCGGCCTGGGCATCCTGCATTATTCCTATCCGATGGTGTGGCCATCGAGCCTGCTGGCCTGCCTGCTGTGCGCGGCCGCCTGCCGTACCGGCATCAAGCGCCAGGGCATCGACGCCACCGACATCGTGCATGGCGCCTTCGGCTTTCTCATGACGGCGGCGCTGGCCACCTTCGCCGCCTGGCTGTGCCGCGATGCCCTGCCCGGCCTCGCCCCGCGCTACGATGCCGGGCTGCTGGCCGAGGGGCCGGGCCTGGAGGCCGGCGTGCGCTGGCAACTGCTCGCTTTCACACTGCTCCCCAGCACCGTCTTCATCGCCGTGCAGCGCACCGTGCAGGCGCGCATCGGCGCCGGCGCGGCGGCGCTGGGCGCGATGTGCGCGTTGAGCGTCGCCCTGCTCGGCGCCAGCTGGTTCGCGCCGGGCGCGAGCTATGTGCTGGCTTGGCCGCTGCTGGCGGCGCAGGCGGCGTACCTGGCGCTGTCCGGCCGCCGCGCACGCGCATGGACGCGCGCGCGCAGGCTGGCAGTACTGCTGCCGGCCGCCGTGCCGGCCGCGCTGCTGATCCTGCCGGCGGCGCGCGACAGCCTGCTGTTGGTGTCGCCGGCCTGGCTGGTGCTGCCATCGATCCTGGCCTGCTGCCTGCCGGCCCTGTGCGGGCCGCTGCTGGCCGAGGTGGGCGCGCGCCTGGTGGTGCGGCCGCTGCTGCTGGGCGTCCTGGCCTGCCTGGTGCTGGCCCACCGCAGCAGCCCGACGCCGCCCGAGCTGCCGCAGCCGAACCGCCTGGTGTACTTCAAGGACACCCCGAGCTGGCAAGCCTTCTGGCTGTATCCGCCGGTGCCGCTCGACGACTGGACGCGTCAGGTCTTCCCCAACACCCTGCATCCCTACCAGCTGCCCTACCTGTTCGGCGACGGTTCCCCTCCGGTGTGGTACGCGGCGGCCAAGCGCGACGACAGCATCGCCTACCCCTACCTGATCATCGAGAAGGACCAGCGTGGCGGCGGCGTGCGCCACGTGGAATTCCTGCTGCGCTCGAAAAACCGCGCGCCCGAGATCGTGCTGCGCATGGTCGGCGCCGACTCCCTGAAGACCAGCGTCAACGGCCGCGTGCTGACCGGGAGCCGCTACCGAGGATGGAAGCTCGACCTGCACGGCATGCAAGACCGCGACCTGCGCTTCGCCTTCGACCTGGTCGGCGATCCGTCCTTCATGGTCTTCATCCAGGAGCGCATGCCGGGGATTCCCGAACGCGAGCTGCCGCTGCGCCCGCCGGGGATGCGCCCGCGGCTGCTGCCGCAAACCGGCACCACGATCTCCGCCGACGTGCTTTTATTCCGCTAGAATGGCCGCGCTTCCTCACCATTCTCGTCACAGGAACCCATGCACAAGATCGCCCACACGGCCATCGCCGCCAGCCTGGCGCTGGCCTTTTCCGCCCACGCCGCAAAGCCCGCAAGCGCCACCACCGCCACCGTCCAGGAAGCCCCGCTGCGCGCCCACCTGGCCTTCCTGTCCTCGGACGCGATGGAAGGCCGCGGCACCGGCCAGCGCGGCGGTGAGCTGACCGTCACCTACCTCGAAACCCAGGCCATGGCCGCCGGCCTGCTGCCGGCCAAGCACGGCAGCTACCGCCAGAGCGTCCGGATCGCCGGCGTGAAGGCGCAGCCGCATGACAGCTCGGTGGCCCTGGTCGCGGGCGGCAAGCCGCTCCCGCTCGCCTTCGCCAAGGACTGGGTGTGGGCGCCGGGCGACGCCAGGCCGGTGCACGACATGGACGCCGAGCTGGTGTTCGTCGGCTATGGGATTCAAGCGCCGGAAGAAGGCGGCTGGGACGATTACAAGGGCCTGGATGTCAAGGGCAAGGTGCTGGTCATGCTGGTCAACGACCCGGCCCCGACCGCCGCCGAGCCGAACCGCTTCAATGGCAAGGGCCTGACCTACTACGGCCGCTGGACCTATAAATTCGAGGAAGCCGCGCGCCGCGGCGCCGCCGGGGTGCTCCTCATCCACACCGACGCCTCGGCCTCGTATGGCTGGAGCGTGGTGCAGAACAGCTGGACCGCCGAGCGCTTCCAGCTGGCCGACGCCGACCTCGGCACCGGCATGCAGGGCTGGATGACGGACGCCAGCGCGCGCGCCCTGTTTACCGCCGCCGGCCAGGATCTCGACCAGCTGCGCGCCGCCGCCGAAGACAAAGCCTTCAAGCCGGTCGCGCTGAACGCCCGCGTGCAGGGGCAGACCCGCGCCGCGGTACGCACGCTGGAGCAGTTCAACGTGGCCGGCATCGTGCCCGGCACCGACCCGAAGCTGAAGGACGAACTGGTGATCTACAGCGCCCACTGGGATCACCTGGGCATGCAAGGGGACGCCAGCAACGGTGCCGACACCATCTATAACGGCGCCGTCGACAACGCCTCGGGCAGCGCCGGCCTGCTGGCGATGGCCCAGGAAGCGGTGCGCCATCCGGCCAAGCGCAGCCAGATGTTCCTGTGGGTCGCGGCCGAAGAACAGGGCCTGCTGGGCAGCGCGGCCTATGCGGCCCGCCCGCTGTGGCCCCTGAATAAAACGGCGGCGGCGCTCAACCTGGACAGCCTGAATTTCGTCGGCGCCGCCAAGGACGTCGGCGTGCAGGGCAGCGAACGCAGCACCTTGGGCCGGCTTGCCGCCAGTACCGCGAAGGCGATGCACCTGACGGTGGCGCCGGCCCATCCGGACCTAGGCGGCGGCTACTTCCGCAGCGACCACTTCAGCTTCGCCAAGGCCGGCGTGCCGGCGTTCTCGATCTCGGGCGGCCACGACTGGGTAAAGGACAAGGAGGCCAACGACGCCAAGCGCAAGGCCTACGGCGCGCGCTACCACCAGGCCAACGACGAATACGATCCGAACTGGGACCTGTCCGGCATGGTGCAGCAGGCGCAGTACACCTTGAACCTGGGCCGCATGGTGGCGGATGCGCCTGCGATGCCGGCGTGGCAGCCGGGCGACCAGTTTGCGAAGGCGCGCGCGGCGGGCAAGTAATCGAAGCGGTCGCCGTTCCCGCGCTTGATCGTCGCCCCCCGTGCTTCCTCGTCGCCCCCGCGCAGGCGGGGGCCCAAGCCGAGGCGCTATGCAGGCATTGCTTAGGTCCCCGCCTGCGCGGGGACGACGGGGGTGGATGCGGGGACGACGGGGGTGGATGCGGGAACGACGGGGGGTGATACCTTTGCCAGGATCTGCGTCAGCTTGGCGATATCGACCGGCTTCACCAGATGGTGGTCGAAGCCGGCCTGGCGCGACAGTTCGCGGTCGCGCTCCTGGCCGTAGCCGGTCAGCGCCACGAACATGGCGCCGGCGTGGCCGGGCTGGCGGCGCAGGCGGCGCGCCAGTTCGTAGCCGGTCATGTCGGGCAGGCCGATGTCGAGGATGAAGACCTCGGTGCCCTCGACCTCGGGTGCGCGCAGCGTGGTCGAGGCGTCTTCGTAGACCTGCACCGCATGGCCGTGGGCACGCAGCAGCACCGCCAGCGACTGGCCGGCATCCAGGTTGTCGTCGACGATGGTGATGAGCAGCGAGCGGATCTCGCCGGCGATGCCGGCCGGACGCGGCGCCGCGCCCGCCCGTGCCTGCGCGAGCGGCAGCGTGACCGTCATGGTCGTGCCCTGCTGGGCGCCGCCGCTGTGGGCGGACACGCTGCCCTCATGCATGCGCACGATGCTCTTGACCAGGGCCAGGCCGATCCCGAGCCCGCCCTGCGCGCGGTCGGGCGCGCGGTCGGCCTGGGTGAACAGGTCGAACACGTGGGGCAGCAGCTGGGCGTCGATGCCGCTGCCGTTGTCGCACACGCGCACCTCGCTCGATGCGCCGTTACGGGTCACGGCAAGCGTGATCCTGCCGCCGGCCGGCGTGTACTTGGCCGCGTTGTTGAGCAGGTTGACCAGCACCTGGATCAGGCGCGTGCGGTCACCCTCGACCGGCACCTGGTCGGCGGGCAGGTCGACCATCAGGGTGTGCCGGCGCTCCTCGATGTGCGGGCGGGCCTGCTCGACGGCGGCCATCGCCACCTTGTTCAGGTCCAGCACCTCGCTCTCCAGCTTGACCAGGCCACGCGTGACGCGCGAAACGTCCAGCAGGTCGTCGACCAGCTCGGTCATGTGGCGCACCTGGCGCGAGATGATGTTGCTGGCCTTCAGGCGCAGTCCCTCGTTCACTTCCGGCAGGCGCAGCAGCTGGGCGGCGCTGGTGATCGGCGCCAGCGGATTGCGCAGCTCGTGCGCCAGCATCGCCAGGAACTCGTCCTTCATCTTGTTGTGGCGCTCGGCCTCGGCGCGCGCGGCGCGCTCGCTGGCCAGCAGGCTTTCGCGTTCCTGGGCCGCCTTCTGGGCCATGTCGTACAGGCGCGCGTTGTCGATCGCGATCGCGGCCTGGCCGGCGAAGGTGCCGATCAGCTCCTCGATGCGCGCGCTGAACATGCCCGGCATCGCATGGCCGAAGAACAGGCCGCCGATCACCTCGCCCGAGCGCGACACGACGGACGCCGCCAGATAGCTGCGCACCGGCAGGTGGCCGGGCGGCATGCCGTGGTGCGGCCCCATCCTGCCGTAGCGCGGATCCTTGGTGATGTCGTCGCTGCGCACCGGGGCGCCGCCGTGGAAGGTCGGGCCGAACACCGGGGTGGCACGCGGCTGGGCGAAGCCCTGGAACGCCTCGCGCGGTGCGCCGCTCATGGTGTAGAGCAGGTAAGCGTCGCCGTTGGCGTCCGTGTTGTTATGGAAGAAGGCGCCGAATTCCGCGCCCGTGAGCTGGGTGGCGGCATCGGTGATCGCCTGCATCAGCGGCTCGAGGTCGATGGTCGAGGCCAGCTTCTCGGTGGCGTCCTTCATCAGCTCCAGCACGCGGGTTTCCTCGCGCAGCGCCTGCTCGGCGCGGATGCGGCGCAGCGCTTCCCAGGTGCGGCGGGCGCTGTCCTCCAGCATGCGGATCTCTTCGGCGTCCCAGCGCTGCGCCGTCGGAAAATGCAGCGCCATCACGGCTTCCAGGCGGCCGCCATCCATCAGCGGCACGGCCATGCCGGCCGCGATACCCTGGGCCAGATAGGCGGCGCTGTCGATGCGCGCGTCCGCCGCCAGGTCCGGCGCATGCACGGTTTCGCCGCGCCGCAGCGGCGAGGACAAGCCGAAGCCCAGCATCTCGAGCGGCACCATGCGCGGCGCGTCCGGAACCGGCGCACCGCCGCACCACTGCTGGCGGATCAGTGCCGACTGCGCGGCCTGGTCGACCTCGGCGTAGATGGCGGTGGCGCCGGCCGCATGGATACTCAGCTGGCACCCGACGGCCGCCAGCAGCAGCGCGCAGTCGGTCTCGCGGCGCAAGATGTCCTCCAGTTCGATCTGGAAGGCCTGGCGGCGCACCGCCATCATGTTCGGGGTGGTCTCGACGAAGGTGACCAGCACGCCCTCGGGCTTGCCCGCCTCGCTGTAGACCGGGCTATACGAATAGTTGAACCAGCAGGTCTCGAACCAGCCGTAGCGCTTGATCGTCAGCGCCAGGTTGTCGGAGCCGGCCGGTTCGCCCTGTTTGACGCGCGCCCACATCGGGCCGATCAGCGGCCAGACCTCGGACCAGGTAGCGCGCACGTCGCCGCCCAGCGCGCCCTCCAACTTGTCGCCAAGGATGGGAACATAGGCGTCGTTGAAGAACTGGGTGTAGTCGTCGCCCCAGGCCAGGTACATCGGCAGCCGGCAATCGAGCAGCGTGCGTACCGCCAGCTTGAGGCTGAACGGCCAGCCCGCGACGGGGCCGACGGCAGTCGTCTCCCAGGGGTGGCGCCGCATGCGCAGCTCCATCTCGCTGACGGTGGCAAGCGGAACGTCGTCGGGCGCGGCAGGATCGAATGGCCAGGGCATAGTGATTCGCAAGCAGGACAGAGCCGGACGGTCGGCTCAGCTACCCATGATAGCAGGCATTGTTAAATCAATGCATCCATGTATTGCACGATATTCACATTACCCCGGCTGCTGTGGCGTTTTGCTTACTGGATCACGCCGCAGGCAATGCGCTCGCCTCCGCCGCCCAGCGGTGCCGGCTTGTCGGCGTAGTTGTCGCCGCCGGCGTGGATCATCAGGGCCTTGCCCTTGACGTCGGCCAGCCTGGTCAGGCGCGGCGCCGTCACCGCGACGGTGGCACGGCCGTCGCCGCCCACCACCAGCGGCGGCAGGTCGCCCATGTGGCCATTCCCGGTGGGGCCGAGGTGCTGCTTGGTGCCGTTCGGGTCGTAGTGCCCGCCGGCGGCGCCGGCCGCCACCGTCTTCCCATCCTTCTGGTTGACGCCGCAGCTGCCGGTTTCATGCACGTGGAAGCCGTGCGGCCCGGCCGGCAGGTCGGTCAGGGCCGGCGTGAACACCAGGCCGTTCGGCGATGCCGTGATCGTCACGGTGCCGATCATCTTGCCGGTGCCGGCCGGGGTGACGAGGGTCATCGGGGCTTGCAGCTTGTCGGTGGATGCCGCTGGGGCTGGGGTTTGGGCGTGAGCGCTGATGCTGGTGGCAGCGGCTGCGGCGAAGGTGCAGGCCAGCAGGGCGGTTTTGGTGTTCGTGTTCTTCATTACCGTCTCCTTTCAGGGTGCTTCGGGTGGCAGGGGAATGCGGGGATAGTGTAGGACATTGAAATGGATGGGGGTGTACGGGAGGAATAGCGGTTGCACCTGCCTGGCAGACGGTTCCTGAGCTTAGGAAGCTTGAGCGGACGCTAAAAAGAAAACGCTAAGGCAGGAAGAATGGAGAGTGGTCTGCGGCTACTCCTCAACATTCAGCGTTAGGAGACCATATGCCTGATCCATCGATCGACGTCGACAAGCTTTCCCTCGCATTACGAAGCAGTGCCAAGCCGCGCCGACACGTAATGGACCACGGATCACCGATGTCATCTATCCAAATGACACTTCGCTCAGAAAGCTGCTGATGACGAAGCTGCCGTAGTGTTCTCGTGATGCTTCAGAGACGCTTGTAGAAGAAAGTCGTCGCACACAGCGCGCCATCGGGCATGAACGCATAGTCCGGCACCACGCCGGCGCGCTGCCAGCCCAGGCGCTCGTACAGCCGCTCCGCAGTGGCGCTGGCGGTATCGAGCACCAGGACGCTCCTGCCCTGCCCGCGCGCCGCCGCTTCGACCGCTTCCATCAGCTGCCGGCCGATCCCGGCGCCGCGGGCGCGCCGGTGCACCAGCAGCTTGGCGATGTCGGCGCGGTGCGGCTGGTTTTCCGGCATGTCGGTGATCAGCTGGACGGTGCCGACGATGCCCTGATCATCCTCGGCCGCGATCAGGGTACGCTCGCCGCGCGCGACGCTGTCCGCCACCTGCGCCCAGAAACGCTGCGCCTTTTCGCGCGACATCGGCAGCATGAAGCTCACCGAGGCGCCGCCCTCGACGCAATCGAGCAGCACCTCGGCCAGCTGGCCGATGCGTCCTTTGGCTTCATCGGCGCCCAGCAGGCGCACGCTGACAAGCTTCGTCATGCCTCTCTCCTCGGTGGTTTGTGTGCTTGCGAGACCAGCGCAACCAGGTAGCGCGCCGGCTTGGCCGCAGGGTTGTGCCAGGCAATCGGCTGGTCGAGGCGCATGGCCAGGCAGTCGCCGGCATCGAGCGTCCAGCGCGTGTCGCCGACGCTGACTTCCATCGTCCCCTCGATGATCCACACCTGCTGGTGGACGTCGACGTCGCGCGCGCTGGTTTCGTAGGCGACGCGCTGGCCGGCCGGGAAGCTGACCTCGACCAGCTGGATCGGTGAGTAAATGCTTGGGGACAGGTTGCGGCGCACGTAGCCGGAGCCGGGATCGGTCCATACCGGCTGGTCGTCAAGGCGCGAGACGGGCGACGGCGCCTCCTCGGCCGGCTTCTCGAACAGCGAGGCGACCGTCACGCCGAGGGCGGCGCTCAGCTTGTCCAGCACGGTGGCGGTGGCGCTGCTTTCACCGCGCTCGATCAGCGAGATGTTGGATTTGCTGACGCCGCTGCGCTCGGCCAGGGCGGCGAGCGAGAGTCCCTGGGCGTCGCGCAGTTCGCGCAGGCGGCGGGCGATGAGGTGGTTGATGTCCATGAAGTCCAGTATATAGGATTTTATTGTCCTGCAAACTGGATTTTACGGATCAGGAAAAATGGTGTTTGCTTATAGCGCTCAGCGCAGGCATTCACGCAAAATCTCTTCGGTGGACAACACCCTTGCATACTCGCCATGCAGGTTGGCGAGCGCCATCAGGTGCACCTCGTCGGCACTGCGCCAGTTACCGCCGAAATCCTGCTTTCCGAAGGTGAAGCAGGCGTCCTCCGCGACCATCGCCGAAAAGCCCAGGTTGCCGGCCGTGCGCGCGCTCGCCTCGATTGAGTTCTCGGTGCTCACGCCGGCGATGACGAGCTTGCGGATGCCGCGCGCGTGCAGCCAGCGTTCCAGTCCCGTATTGATGAAGGCATCCGGCACGTTCTTCTCGACCACGTGCTCATGCGCCAAGGGAGTGAAGCGCCCCTGGAATTCGACGCCGCTTTGGCCGGGCGCGAATACCGAGGCCGAGGATCGGCTGATGTGGCGCACATTGACCACAGGCTGTCTCGTCTCGCGCCAGGCAGCCAGCAGGCGAGCCGCATTGTCTTCGGCTTGCAGGTTATTCCGGGGCGGCAGAGCCGGGCTGCGCATGCCCTTCTGCATGTCGATGACGATCAGTGCGGTTTGTTCGGTCATATTTTCCATTCGAGGTTTGTCAGGCATGCGCGGCATTAAAGGAGCGGACGCCATCGAGATCAGACTAGTTGGATCAGGATCCACTCTCTACCAAAGGCCGTCAAGCCCGAAGAAGGCAATCATGAGCCCACCTGGATCCAGGGGTAAATAGACATAAAAAAACGGCACCCGAAGGTGCCGTTCTCATCAGCCGTTCAAGCGGCTAAACGCTGAAGCGAAGCTTACTCGCCGTCGCCGTGATGCTGTTCGACCGAAGCCGCAGCTTGCTGCTGGTCTTCCATCGCCTGCAGTTCGGCAGCCATGTTGGCCTTCTCCTGCTGCAGCAGCTGCTGGCGCTCTTCCGCTTCCCACGCCTCTTTTTCCTTGCGGGCGCGGTGGAATGCCAGGCCGGTACCGCCAGGGATCAGGCGGCCGACGATGACGTTTTCCTTCAGGCCGCGCAGACCGTCGCGCTTGCCCATGATCGCCGCTTCGGTCAGCACGCGGGTGGTTTCCTGGAACGATGCGGCCGAGATGAAGGAGTCGGTCGACAGCGATGCCTTGGTAATACCCAGCAGCACGTTCTCGTAGGTCGCCGGCAGCTTGCCTGCGGCTTCGATACGGTCGTTCGCTTCCAGCAGTTCCGAACGCTCCACCTGCTCGCCGACGATGTAGTCGGTGTCGCCGGCTTCGACGATCTGGACACGGCGCAGCATCTGGCGAACGATCACCTCGATGTGCTTGTCGTTGATCTTCACGCCCTGCAGACGGTACACGTCCTGGACTTCGTCGACGATGTAGCGGGCCAGCGCTTCGATACCCAGCAAGCGCAGGATGTCTTGCGGATCGGCCGGGCCGTCCACGATCATCTCGCCCTTGTTCACCACCTGGCCGTCGTGCACCAGCACTTGCTTGTCCTTGGTGATCAGGAACTCGTGCTTGTTGCCGTCCATGTCGGTGATTTCCAGGCGCTGCTTGCCCTTGGTTTCCTTACCGAAGGCGACCGTACCGGTGACTTCCGCCAGCATGCCGGCATCTTTCGGCGAACGGGCTTCGAACAGCTCGGCAACGCGCGGCAGACCACCGGTAATGTCACGGGTCTTCTGCGACTCGGTCGGGATACGTGCCAGCACTTCACCCACCGATGCCTGCTGGCCGTCCTTCACCATGATCAGCGCGCCGACCTGGAAGCCGATCGTCACGGCGTGCTCGGTGCCGGCGATCTTCACTTCCTGGCCTTCTTCGTTCAGCAGCTTGACCTGCGGACGCAGGGTCTTGCCCGAACCGCGGCGCTTCGGATCGATCGCCACCAGGGTCGACAGGCCGGTCACTTCGTCCACCTGGCGAGCGACGGTGACGCCCTCTTCCACGTTTTCGAACTTGATCGTGCCGCCGTATTCCGTGATGATCGGACGGGTCAGCGGGTCCCAGGTTGCCAGCGGCATGCCTGCTTTCACAGTCATGCCGTCGTGCACGGCCAAGGTCGCGCCGTACGGCACCTTGTGACGCTCACGCTCGCGGCCGTGGTCGTCCGTGATCAGCACTTCGCCGGAACGCGAAATGACGATCTGGGCGCCCTTGCCGTTGGTGACGTAACGCATGGTCGCGGTAAAGCGGACCGTGCCGTTCGACTTGGCTTCGACCGACGATGCCACCGCTGCACGCGATGCCGCACCACCGATGTGGAAGGTACGCATGGTCAGCTGGGTACCCGGCTCACCGATCGACTGCGCTGCCACCACACCGACGGCTTCGCCGCTGTTCACCAGCATGCCGCGGCCCAGGTCACGGCCGTAGCAGCGTGCGCACAGGCCATAACGGGTGTCGCAGTTCAGCGGGGTGCGGACCTTCACTTCGTCGATACCGACGCGCTCGATCTCCTCGACCATGTCTTCGTCCAGCAGCGTGCCGGCTTCGAACAGGGTTTCCTGGGTTTCCGGGTTGACGATGTCGGTACCAGCCACACGGCCCAGGATACGGTCGCGCAGCGGCTCGATCACTTCACCGCCTTCGACCATCGCCTTCATGTGCGTGCCGTTGGTGGTGCCGCAATCGTCCTCGATCACCACCAGGTCCTGGGTCACGTCGACCAGGCGGCGGGTCAGGTAACCCGAGTTCGCGGTCTTCAGCGCGGTGTCGGCCAGACCCTTACGGGCGCCGTGCGTCGAGATGAAGTACTGCAGAACGTTCAGGCCTTCGCGGAAGTTCGCGGTAATCGGCGTCTCGATAATCGAGCCGTCCGGCTTCGCCATCAGGCCGCGCATACCGGCCAGCTGACGGATCTGGGCTGCCGAACCACGGGCGCCCGAGTCGGCCATCATGTAAATCGCGTTGAACGATTCCTGGGTGCCGTGGGTACCGTCGCGCTTGACGACCGGCTCCACTTTCAGCTGGTCCATCATGGCCTTGCCGACTTCGTCCGAGGTCTTGCCCCAGATGTCGACGACCTTGTTGTAACGCTCGCCGGCGGTGACCAGACCCGAGGCGTACTGCTGCTCGATCTGCTTCACTTCCGCTTCGGCGGTCGCGATCATGCCCTTCTTGACGTCCGGGATCAGCATGTCGTCGACGGCGATCGAGATACCGGCGCGGGTCGCCAGGCGGAAGCCCGACTGCATCAGCTTGTCGGCAAACACGACGGTCGCACGCAGGCCGCACTTGCGGAACGACGTGTTGATCAGCTTCGAGATTTCCTTCTTCTTCAGCGCGCGGTTCAGCACCGAGAACGGCAGGCCTTTCGGCAGGATCTCGGACAGGATCGCACGGCCGACCGTGGTCTCGTAGCGGGTCAGGGTCTGGTCGAAACCGCCCTGCTCGTTCTTCGGGAACTCGACGATACGCACGGTAATGCGGGTCGCCAGCTCGACTTCCTTGTTGTCGTACGCGCGGAGGACTTCCGACACGTCCGGGAACAGCATGCCTTCGCCCTTGGCGTTGATCGCTTCGCGGGTCGCGTAGTACAGACCCAGCACGATATCCTGCGACGGGACGATCGACGGCTCGCCGTTCGACGGGAACAGGATGTTGTTCGAGGCCAGCATCAGGGTGCGGGCTTCCATCTGTGCTTCGATCGACAGCGGGACGTGGACTGCCATCTGGTCACCGTCGAAGTCGGCGTTGAACGCCGCGCAGACCAGCGGGTGCAGCTGGATTGCCTTGCCTTCGATCAGCACCGGCTCGAACGCCTGGATACCCAGACGGTGCAGGGTCGGCGCACGGTTCAGCATGACCGGATGCTCTTTGATGACTTCTTCCAGGATGTCCCAGACCACCGGTTCCTGCTGCTCGACCAGCTTCTTGGCAGCCTTGATGGTCGTTGCCAGACCCATCAGTTCCAGCTTGTTGAAGATGAACGGTTTGAACAGTTCCAGGGCCATCAGCTTCGGCAGGCCGCACTGGTGCAGTTTCAGCTGCGGACCCACCACGATGACCGAACGGCCCGAGTAGTCGACGCGCTTGCCCAGCAGGTTCTGACGGAAACGGCCGCCCTTACCCTTGATCATTTCGGCCAGCGACTTCAGCGGACGCTTGTTGGCGCCGGTCATCGCCTTGCCGCGACGGCCGTTGTCCAGCAGCGAGTCCACTGCTTCCTGCAGCATGCGCTTCTCGTTACGCGTAATGATTTCCGGAGCGCGCAGTTCCATCAGGCGCTTCAGGCGGTTATTACGGTTGATCACGCGGCGATACAGGTCGTTCAGGTCGGAGGTCGCGAAACGGCCGCCGTCCAGCGGGACGAGCGGACGCAGCTCCGGCGGCAGAACCGGGAGCACTTCCATGATCATCCAGTCCGGCTTGATGCCCGAACGCTGGAATGCCTCGAGCACTTTCAGGCGCTTGGCGTATTTCTTGATCTTCGCTTCCGACTTCGACTCTTTCAGTTCGACGCGCAGCGCTTCGGCTTCGCGGTCGATGTCGATCGAGCGCAGCAGTTCACGGATGCCTTCGGCGCCCATGAATGCGGTGAAGTCGTCGCCGTACTCTTCGTACTTGGCGGCGTAGTCGTCTTCCGACATGATCTGGCACTTCTTCAGCGGGGTCATGCCCGGATCGGTCACGACGTATGCTTCGAAGTACAGGACGCGCTCGATGTCGCGCAGCGTCATGTCCAGGACCATGCCCAGGCGCGATGGCAGCGACTTCAGGAACCAGATGTGGGCGACCGGCGAGGCCAGCTCGATGTGGCCCATGCGCTCACGGCGCACCTTGGCCAGGGTGACTTCGACGCCGCACTTCTCGCAGATCACGCCGCGGTGCTTCAGGCGCTTGTACTTGCCGCACAGGCATTCGTAGTCCTTGATCGGGCCAAAGATCTTGGCGCAGAACAGGCCGTCACGCTCCGGCTTGAAGGTGCGGTAGTTGATGGTTTCCGGCTTCTTGACTTCGCCGTACGACCACGAACGGATTTTCTCGGGCGACGCCAGGCCAATCTTGATGGCGTCGAAGCTCTCGTTTTGCTGAACTTGCTTGAATAGATCGAGCAGTGCTTTCATTTATCACTCCGGGTGATTGAATTCTTTACTTCAGTCGTCGTCCCCGCGGAGGCGGGGACCCAAGTGCTTGGACCCCCGCCTTCGCGGGGGCGACGGGGTACTGGCTCTTAGTTCCGCTCGAGATCGATATCGATACCCAGCGAACGGATCTCTTTCACCAGCACGTTGAACGATTCCGGCATACCGGCATCGATCACGTGGTCGCCCTTGACCAGGTTCTCGTACACCTTGGTACGGCCGTTCACGTCGTCCGACTTGACGGTCAGCATTTCCTGCAGCACGTACGACGCGCCGTAGGCTTCCAGTGCCCACACCTCCATCTCACCGAAGCGCTGGCCACCGAACTGGGCTTTACCACCCAGCGGCTGCTGCGTCACCAGCGAGTACGGGCCGGTCGAACGGGCGTGCATCTTGTCGTCGACCAGGTGGTGCAGCTTCAGCATGTGCATGAAGCCGACGGTGACCTTGCGCTCGAATGCTTCGCCGGTGCGGCCGTCGTACATCGTGACCTGGTTCTTCGACGGGGTCATGCCCAGGTGGGCCGCGATCTCGTCCGGGAACGCCAGGTCCAGCATGCGGCGGATTTCGTCTTCGTGGGCACCGTCGAACACCGGAGTCGCGAACGGCACGCCGTTCCTCAGGTTGTACGCCAGTTCGACGATTTCCTCGTCGCTGAAGCTGTCCAGGTCTTCCGACTTGCCGGTCTCGTTGTAGATCTTGGCCAGGAAGGCGCGCAGTTGCTCGGTCTGTGCCTTGGCCTTGATCATTTCGCCGAGACGCAGGCCCAGGCCCTTCGCCGCCCAACCGAGGTGGGTTTCGAGGATCTGGCCGACGTTCATACGCGACGGAACGCCCAGCGGGTTCAGCACGACGTCGGCCGGGGTACCATCGGCCATGAACGGCATGTCTTCGACCGGCACGATACGCGAGACCACACCCTTGTTACCGTGGCGGCCTGCCATCTTGTCGCCCGACTGCAGGCGGCGCTTGACGGCCAGGTAGACCTTGACCATCTTCTGCACGCCGGGCTGCAGCTCGTCGCCCTGGGTCAGCTTCTTGCGCTTCTCTTCGAAGGCCAGGTCGAACTGGTGACGCTTCTCGTTGATCGACTCCTTCATCGCCTCCAGTGCGTTGGCGGTTTCGTCGTCGCTTGGCCTGATGTCGAACCAGTGGAACTTGTCGAGATCAGCCAGGTATTCCTTGGTGATCACGGCGCCCTTGGCCAGCTTTTTCGGACCGCCATTCACGGTCTTGTTGACCAGCAGGCGTTCCAGACGCTGGAAGGCGTCGCCTTCCACGATACGCAGCTGGTCGTTCAGGTCCAGGCGGAAACGCTTCAGCTCGTCGTCGATGATCTGCTGGGCGCGCTTGTCGCGGACGATGCCTTCACGGGTGAAGACTTGCACGTCGATCACGGTACCGACCATGCCCGACGGCACGCGCAGCGAGGTGTCCTTCACGTCGGACGCCTTTTCGCCGAAGATCGCGCGCAGCAGCTTCTCTTCCGGAGTCAGCTGGGTCTCGCCTTTCGGGGTGACCTTACCGACCAGCACGTCGCCGGCCTGCACTTCGGCGCCGATGTAGACGATGCCCGACTCGTCCAGGCGAGCCAGTTGGTTCTCTGCCAGGTTCGAGATGTCGCGGGTGATTTCTTCAGGGCCCAGCTTGGTGTCGCGGGCAACCACCGACAGTTCCTCGATGTGGATCGAGGTGTAGCGGTCGTCCTTGACGACATTCTCCGAGATGAGGATCGAGTCCTCGAAGTTCAAGCCGTTCCACGGCATGAACGCCACCAGCATGTTCTGGCCCAGTGCCAGTTCGCCCAGGTCGGTCGAGGCGCCGTCGGCGATGACGTCGCCGCGCGCGACGCGATCGCCCACTTTCACGATCGGACGCTGGTTGATGTTGGTGTTCTGGTTCGAACGGGTGTACTTGATCAGGTTGTAGATGTCCACACCGACTTCGCCGGCTTGCGCCTCGTCGTCGTTGACGCGGATCACCACACGGCCGGCGTCGACGTAGTCAACCAGGCCGCCACGGGTCGCCTGCACGGTGGTGCCCGAGTCGACCGCCACGGTGCGCTCGATGCCGGTACCGACGAAGGCTTTCTCCGGACGCAGGCAAGGCACGGCCTGACGCTGCATGTTGGCGCCCATCAGTGCACGGTTCGCGTCGTCGTGCTCCAGGAACGGAATCAGCGAAGCGGCGACCGACACGACCTGGCCCGGGGCCACGTCCATGTACTGGATACGCTCTGGGGAAACCAGGATGGTTTCGCCGGCTTCACGTGCCGACACCAGTTCGTCGACCAGCTGGCCTTCTTCGTTGATCGCGGCGTTTGCCTGGGCGATGATGTAGCGGCCTTCTTCGATCGCCGACAGGTATTCGATCTTGTCGGTGACTTTCGAACCGTCGACCTTGCGGTACGGGGTTTCCAGGAAGCCGTATTCGTTCAGGCGGGCGTACAGTGCCAGCGAGTTGATCAGGCCGATGTTCGGGCCTTCAGGCGTTTCGATCGGGCACACGCGGCCGTAGTGGGTCGGGTGCACGTCGCGCACTTCGAAGCCGGCGCGCTCGCGGGTCAGGCCGCCCGGGCCCAGTGCGGAAACACGGCGCTTGTGCGTGATTTCCGACAGCGGGTTGGTCTGGTCCATGAACTGCGACAGCTGCGACGAACCGAAGAATTCGCGGATCGCGGCCGAGATCGGCTTGCTGTTGATCAGGTCGTGCGGCATCAGGTTGTCGGCTTCGGCCTGGCCCAGGCGCTCCTTGACGGCGCGCTCGACACGCACGAGGCCGGCGCGGAACTGGTTTTCGGCCAGTTCGCCCACGCAACGCACGCGGCGATTACCCAAGTGGTCGATGTCGTCGACTTCGCCGCGGCCATTGCGCAGCTCGACCAGGATTTTGATCACGGCCAGGATGTCTTCGTTCGACAGGGTCATGTCGCCGACCAGTTCGTCACGGCCGATGCGGCGGTTGAACTTCATGCGGCCGACGGCCGACAGGTCGTAGCGTTCCGGCATGTAGAACAGGCCGTTGAACAGCGCCTCGACCGATTCCTCGGTCGGCGGCTCGCCAGGACGCATCATGCGGTAGATCGCCACGCGTGCGGCGGTCTGGTCGGCGGTGTCGTCGGTGCGCAGGGTCTGCGAGATGTAGGCGCCCTGGTCCAGGTCGTTGGTGTACAGGGTCTGGATCGCCGCGATGTTGGCGTCGCGCAGCTTGCCCAGCAGCTCGTCGGTCAGCTCATCGTTGGCGCTGGCGATGATCTCGCCGGTATCGCCGTCGACGACGTTGGTGGCCAGCACGCGGCCGACCAGGTAGTCTTCCGGCACCGAGATATAGGTGATGCCGGCGGCTTCGATGTCACGCACATGCTTGGCATTGATGCGCTTGTCCTTCTGCACCAGCGTCTTGCCGGTCTTCGGATCGACGATGTCGAAGCGCGCGACTTCGCCGCGCAGGCGCTCGGCCACGAATTCCAGTTCCGCGCCTTCCGAGCGCAGGTTGAAGTTGTCGAACACAAAGAAGTTGGCGAGGATCTGCTCCGGCGTCATGCCGATGGCTTTCAGCAGGATCGTCACCGGCATCTTGCGGCGGCGGTCGACGCGGAAGAACAGGATGTCTTTCGGGTCGAACTCGAAGTCCAGCCACGAGCCGCGGTACGGAATGATACGTGCCGAGAACAGCAGCTTGCCCGACGAGTGGGTCTTGCCGCGGTCGTGCTCGAAGAACACGCCCGGCGAGCGGTGCAGCTGCGAGACGATGACGCGCTCGGTACCATTGATCACGAACGAGCCGTTGGCGGTCATGAGCGGCAGTTCGCCCATGTACACTTCCTGTTCCTTCATTTCCTTCACGACCGGCTTGGTCGGGGATTCCTTGTCCAGGATCACCAGACGCACCTTCGCGCGCAGCGGCGACGCGAAGGTCAGGCCACGTTGTTGGCATTCCTTAACGTCGAAAGCGGGGTCACCCAGCACGTAAGAGAGGAACTCGAGGCGCGCAAAACCGTTGTGCGACACGATCGGGAAGATGGAGCTGAAAGCCGATTGCAGGCCTTCGTTCTTGCGGACGGAGGGACCAGCGTCCGCCTGCAGGAAATTCTCGTAAGACTCCAGCTGAGTTGCCAGGAGATAGGGAACGTTGTGAACGTTGGCGCGCTTCGCGAACGACTTGCGAATGCGTTTCTTCTCAGTAAATGAGTAGTGCATGGACACTCCGTGAGTGACAGAAAGGGATGAGACTTCAGGAATTGCCAGTGGTTAAGGCACCACATGCAAGGCCTCAAAACTCGCCACGCTCCGTCAAGTGATAAATGACAGCCGGTACTGCTGTGTTACGATTACTTCCGTACTACTGGTGATGCAATGTACTGCAGGGGTGACGCATGTTTGCCGCAGGGACGACAAAAGAGCCAAAGCCGCATACCCCACCTTCCGGCGGGGGTCTGCAAGCTTTGACTCCGGCTCAGGGCGCCGTTGCCGGCGCCCGTTGCATATGTATTACTTGAGCTCGGCCTTGGCGCCAGCTTCTTCCAGCTTCTTCTTGGCGGCTTCAGCGTCAGCTTTCGGCAGGGCTTCCTTGACAGTCTTCGGTGCGCCGTCGACCACGTCTTTGGCTTCTTTCAGGCCCAGACCGGTGATTTCGCGGACGGCCTTGATGACGCCGACCTTGTTCGCGCCGACTTCGGTCAGCACGACGTTGAACTCGGTCTGCTCTTCAGCTGCCGGAGCAGCAGCGCCGCCGCCAGCTGCCGGAGCCGACATTGCAGCTGCCGACACGCCGAACTTCTCTTCGAAAGCCTTGACCAGGTCGTTCAGTTCCATGACCGACATTGCGCCAACTGCGTCCAGGAACTCTTCTTTGCTAATTGCCATTTGAAACTCCAATATTTAGTGTGTAGTTAGTACTTGAGCAAAAAGGCTTGGCTTATTCAGCCGCTGCCGGTTCCGCTGCGGCTTCTTCAGCCGGTGCGGCACCTTCGCCTTTTTGTGCTGCCACGGCAGCCAGAACTCGTGCAAAGCCGGAGACCGGAGCCTGCATGACGCCCAGCAGCTGGGCGATGAGGACTTCACGGCTCGGGATGCTTGCCAGCGCGGTAACGCCAGCGACATCCAGGTTCTTACCAGCGTAGTTACCACCCTTGACCACGAGCTTGTCGTTGGTCTTGGAGAAGTCGCTGAGCACCTTGGCTGCAGCCACGGCGTCGTCCGAGATCGAGTAGATCAGCGGACCAACCATGGTGTCGGCCAGGGAGGCGAACTGGGTGCCTTCCACAGCGCGGCGAGCCAGCGTGTTCTTCAGAACACGCAGGTAGACGCCCTGCGAACGAGCACTTGCACGGAGTTTCGTCAGAGCACTAACCTGGATGCCACGGTACTCGGCGACGACGATGGTTTGCGCAGTTGCTACTTTTGCGCTAACTTCTTCGACGACGACCTTTTTGTCATTCAGATTAAGACCCACGGTCAATCTCCTTAAATGATGTGAGGGGACATCCCCCGCATCGGTTCGAACACGGCGTCCGAAGTTAAGAAGTACGACATAGCATCGACTACAAAACTTGTTCGGGTTCGCCATCTGCGTTGGGTGGTGTATTAACCGTTTGCTCAACGTCTGCATCCGGCCCAACGGTCTTTGATTGCCTGGCAGCTCGCGCTGCCAGCCCAAAGATCTGCCCTACGGTGTTTCGCAGGGACTAATTCTTTACGTATTGGTGGGCACGGGGTGCCCACCTACATTCATTGCTATTAAGCAGCCAGGGTGCCTTGATCGACACGAACGCCAGCGCCCATGGTCGACGACAGGGCTACCTTGCGCAGGTAGATACCCTTCGAGCTTGCCGGCTTGGCCTTGTTCAGGGCGTCGATCAGCGCGACCAGGTTGGTCTTCAGCTGTTCGTCCGAGAACGACTTGCGGCCGATGGTGGCGTGAACGATACCAGCCTTGTCGGTACGGTACTGAACCTGACCGGCCTTGGCGTTCTTGACGGCGGTGGCGACGTCCGGGGTCACGGTGCCGACCTTCGGGTTCGGCATCAGGCCGCGCGGGCCCAGGATCTGACCCAGGGTACCGACGATACGCATGGTGTCCGGCGAAGCGATCACGATGTCGAACGGCATGTCGCCGGCCTTCACGCGCTCTGCCAGGTCTTCCATGCCGACGATGTCGGCGCCGGCGGCTTTAGCCTGCTCGGCCTTGTCGCCCTGTGCGAACACAGCGACGCGGACGGTCTTGCCGGTACCAGCCGGCAGCACCACGGAACCGCGAACGACCTGGTCCGACTTCTTCGGGTCCACGCCCAGCTGGACGGCGACGTCGATCGACTCGTTGAACTTGGCGGTAGCGAATTCTTTGACGATTGCAACAGCGTTGTCGAAAGCGTAGACCTTGTTACGATCCACTTTGGCTTTCATTTCCTTGACGCGCTTGGACAGCTTAGCCATGTTAGATACCCTCCACCGTGATGCCCATCGAACGTGCCGAGCCGGCGATGACGCGCACAGCGGCGTCCAGGTCGGCAGCGGTCAGGTCCGGCTGTTTGGTTTTTGCGATTTCTTCAGCCTGGGCACGGGTCAGCGTACCGACCTTGTCGGTATGCGGCTTGGCCGAACCTTTGGTGACGCCCGAGAACTTCTTGATCAGGTAGGTCGCCGGCGGGGTCTTCATCTCGAAGGTGAAGGACTTGTCCGCGAAGGCGGTGATCACCACCGGAATCGGCATACCCGGCTCCATGCCTTGGGTCTTGGCGTTGAACGCCTTGCAGAATTCCATGATGTTCAGACCGCGCTGGCCGAGGGCCGGACCGATCGGAGGGGACGGGTTTGCTTTACCAGCCGGAACTTGCAGCTTGATAAAACCGATGATTTTCTTTGCCATGATGGCTCCTAATCTCTCGATTGAGTGGTAGCGCTCCACCTGTACCACTTATCAGGCGGAGCTCCTCTTACCGGATTCCGCCTAGCTGCTGCGACGCTCCGATTCGGCGTTTTAGACTTTCTCTACCTGCCCGAACTCCAGTTCCACCGGAGTCGCGCGGCCGAAGATGGTGACAGTGACACGCACCTTCGATTTTTCGTAGTTGACTTCTTCGACGTTGCCGTTGAAGTCGGTGAACGGGCCTTCCTTGATGCGCACCTGCTCGCCCACTTCGTACAGCACTTTCGGCCTCGGCTTTTCGACGCCTTCCTGCACCTGCTGCATGATCTTGTCGATTTCGCGGGCCGGGATCGGGGTCGGCTTGTTGCTCTTGCCGCCGATGAAGCCGGTGACTTTCGGCGTGTTCTTCACGAGGTGCCAGGACTCGTCGGTCATTTCCATCTCGACCAGCACATAACCCGGGAAGAAGCGGCGCTCGGACACCGATTTGCTGCCATTCTTGACTTCGACCACTTCTTCGGTCGGAACCAGGATCTGGCCGAACTGTTCCTGCATGCCGGCGCGTTCAATGCGCTCGGTCAGGCCGCGCATGACGCTCTTTTCCATGCCCGAGTAGACATGGACGACGTACCAGCGCTTGTTGCTGACCGGAGTACTCAGCGGCGCAGCAGCGTCGTCCGCCGGAACGCCGGCCGCCGGGACTTCACCCGGCACGTTGTCAGCGTTTTCGCTCATTATCGTTTCCACCCCAGGATTACGTCGTACATCAGGAATTCAAGAATCTTATCCGTGCCCCACAGGAAAATCGCCATCACCAGGACAAAGCCGAATACCACGGCAGTGATCTGGGTCGCTTCCTTGCGGGTCGGCCAGACGACCTTTTTCGTTTCACGTACAGACTCTTTGGCGAAGCCCAGGAAGTCGCGCCCGGTAGCGGAAGTCCACAACAGCAGGACGGCAACGACCAAACCAGCCACGAGTGCGCCTGCGCACACCAGAGCTGGTTTGTTCTGGCCTTTCAGAATGAAAAAGCCAACCACGCCTGCAATCGTAGCAACCACTGCCAGCGCAACCTTGAACTTGTCGTTCGAGGTGCTGACGGTTTGCACGGATTGATTAGACATACTTATTTACTTTCGGGTGCCTGGCACCGAATTCGGTGGCAGGGGAGGAGGGAATCGAACCCGCGACCTTCGGTTTTGGAGACCGACGCTCTGCCAATTGAGCTACTCCCCTACAAAAACTGCTAGCTGAATCGAGCATTATACGCGGTGCGGCTGCACCGCGCAATACTCTATTGTTGGGAGGAACAGGAATGTCCCTCCCGGTGTGAAGCTGTTACTGCTTAGGCGATGATCTTGGCAACCACGCCGGCGCCGACGGTACGGCCACCTTCGCGGATTGCGAAGCGCAGACCTTCTTCCATCGCGATCGGGGCGATCAGCTTGACGGTGATCGACACGTTATCGCCCGGCATCACCATTTCTTTGTCGGCCGGCAGCTCGATCGAGCCGGTCACGTCGGTGGTACGGAAGTAGAACTGCGGACGGTAGTTGTTGAAGAACGGGGTGTGACGACCGCCTTCGTCTTTCGACAGCACGTAGATCTCGCCGGTGAAGTGATTGTGCGGCTTGATCGAGCCCGGCTTGGCCAGCACTTGGCCACGCTGGACGTCTTCACGCTTGGTACCGCGCAGCAGCAGGCCGACGTTGTCGCCAGCTTGACCTTGGTCCAGCAGCTTGCGGAACATTTCCACGCCGGTGCAGGTGGTCTTCACGGTGTCGACGATACCGACGATTTCGATCTCTTCGCCGACCTTGATGACGCCGCGCTCGACACGAC